>NZ_JBXWSL010000041.1:0-22906 GCF_059613425.1 Ruegeria sp. BHSA123
CAGATGCCGGTGGAGGGTCGCATCGCGGCGGGGGACAGCGGGTCTCATGCTGCACCTGTCGGCAGCGCGGTGAGGATTTTTACCGGAGCGCCTGTTCCTTCTGATTACGACGCCATCGTCATGCAGGAAGATTGTGATGTTGTAGAGGGGCAAATTCGCTTCAGCCGCCGTCCAAAGCCCGGGCAACATATCCGGCGTGCCGGTGAAGACCTTCATGCCGGAGCGTCGATCCTGCGGCGCGGCTGCGAGATTGGCCCGCGCGAGGTGGCAGCCCTTGCATCCGCCGGGTATGGCGAGGTCGTGGTTCTCCGCAAGCTGAAGGTTGCGATCTTTTCAACCGGCAGTGAGTTGCGCCAACCGGGTGAGCCCCTTGGCCCGGGGCAGATCTATAACTCGAACCGTTACATGCTGCTTGCGCTGTTGCAGAAGCCCTGGATTGAACTCACGGACCGGGGGCCGGTTGAAGATGACCCCGCGCTTTTGAAACAGGTCTTGCTGGACGCGACTGAAACCTCTGACCTGATCATCACGACCGGTGGTGTTTCTGTCGGCGATGAGGATCATATGCCGCGTCTGTTCACTGAGATCGGTGGCGTGACGGATGTGATGAAAGTCGCAATGAAACCGGGCAAGCCGATCATGTTTGGTCGGCGTGGCGGTGCACTTTACATCGGCCTTCCAGGTAACCCGGTTTCTGCTTTTGTGACCTGGCAGATAATCGGATCGCAGATGATGGCGCGCCGCGCCGGTCTGCACCACACCCCGCA
Organism: Ruegeria sp. BHSA123; assembly: GCF_059613425.1. NCBI lineage: Bacteria > Pseudomonadati > Pseudomonadota > Alphaproteobacteria > Rhodobacterales > Roseobacteraceae > Ruegeria > Ruegeria sp. BHSA123. Next base: position 768 of record NZ_JBXWSL010000041.1, read on the forward strand.
GGCAGCCGTACAGGCAGTTCTGTCGGAACCCTTGCACCGCACCGCGGGCCGTCAGGAATATCGCCCGGTTCAGATTGACGGTCACACACCGGACGGACGGCCCCGATTGCGTCTGATGGAACCGTCCTACAGTGGTCGTGTTGCTTTGCTTGCACAAGCGGATGGATTGGCGATCATCCCGGCAGAGGTGACGGAATACCCCGAAGGACAAGGCCTTGAGCTATTGCGGTTTTAAGCCCTAAGCGCTTTTCCCGCGGCATCAAAGGGCGGTTCATGCAGGATCGTGGCCCTGTGCGGTCGCCCCAGAACCATAACCTCGACCTCATCACCTGGCTGGGCGTTTTTTACATATCCCAAGGCCAACGACATTCCGACAGTGTAGCCATAGGTGCCCGAGGTCACTCGGCCGATCCCTTCACCGTTCTTGAAGATCGGCTCACCACCTGTTGCATCCGCGTTAGATGCTGTCACATCCGCTTCGTTCAGGTGTAGAACCACCAGGTGTTCCCGGGCCGGGTTCTGCAACACTTTCTGCGCAGCCGCTTTGTTGAGGAAGTCCTTTTCGAATTTGCAGAGGCGATCAAGACCCACTTCATGCGGCCAGTACTCCGGGCTGTATTCGCGGCTCCAAGACCCATAGCCCTTTTCGACCCGCATAGACATCAGTGCCCGGCTGCCAACAGGGCCAGCCCCGAACTCTTTGCCTGCCTCAATCAAGGCATTGTACAGTCGTGCTTGATCTTGGGTGGCGCAATGCAGCTCCCACCCCAGGTCGCCAGTAAAGGAGACGCGCAGGGCAAGAACCTGAACTCCCGCCAGCTCAATCTTGGCGGACCGCATGAACGGGAAATCTTCGGTTGCGAGCGATGTGTTGGTCAGAAGTTGCAGGATGTCGCGGGACCTAGGGCCGGCCACGTTAAAGCCGCACATCGTTTCGGTTTTGCTTTCGAAAGTGGTTCCCTCAGGCAGCGGAACCTGTTTGAAGAAGCGCTTGTGATACCGCTCTGCCATGCCCGAGCCAATCACCCAGAACTCGTCATCAGCTACGCGGGTAACTGTAAAGTCGCCTGCAATACCGCCGCGTTTCGAGATCAGCGGGGTCAGGCAGGATCTGCCGACGGTTTTGGGCATGGTATTGGCAAAGACGGCGTTCAACCAGTCTGCCGCACCCGGACCCTTGCAGAGATACTTGGCGAAGTTCGAGATATCGATGATCCCGGCACGGTCGCGCAACATCCTGCATTCCTCACCCACCGGTCCCCACCAGTTCTGACGGGTAAAGCCATTGGTATCTTTGGTGCCGGGCGTTGCGGCAAACCACAGCGGATGTTCCCAACCGGCGTTCAGGCCGAAAACCGCACCCATGGCCTTCTGCGCCTCGTAGATCGGGCGAACCCGTGCCGGACGACCGGCGCTGCGTTCTTCATTGGGGAAATGGATCGCGAACCGATGACTGTACTGATCTGCCACGCGCGCTTTAGTGAACGCCTTGGTGGCCCAGTTGTCAAAACGCGCCAAATCCCAGGCGAACATATCGTATTCCGTTTCACCCTCGATGATCCACTGCGCCGCCATCAGGCCCATGCCGCCCGATTGCGAGAAGCCGGGGATGATACCGTTGCAGCAGAAATAGCCGTCGACCTCAGGCACCGGCCCCATCAGAACATTTGAATCCGGTGACCAGATCATCGGGCCGTTGATGACACGCTTGATCCCGGCTTCACCAACCGCAGGCAAGCGTTCGATGGCGTTCATCATGTTCTCTTCGATCCGCTCCAGATCATCAGGGAACAGGTCGTGGGCAAAATCCAGCGGCGTGCCTTCTTCGGCCCAGAACCTCATATCTTTCTCATAAGCGCCGACCAGCAGGCCGTTGCCTTCCTGACGCAGGTAATACTCGCCATCCCGGTCTGATACAGATGGCAGACGGGTGCCGTGGCTTTTCACATCAGCCATGGATTCGGTTACGAAATACTGGTGCTCTGTAGGTTGCAGCGGCAGTTCGATTCCGGCCAGTGCCGCAACCTCGCGCCCCCACAGGCCCGCTGCGTTCACCACCCAGCGTGTCCTGATGTCACCTTTTGGCGTTCTGACGATCCAGCTGCCATCCTCCTGCTGCTCGGTTGCAGTGACCGGCGTGAAACGGTGAATCTGCGCCCCGCGTTGACGTGCGCCGACCGCATAGGCGTTGGTCACACCCGACGGGTCCACATTGCCGCCATCGGGTTCGAACATCACGCAACGGATGCCGTCGTAATTGACCAGCGGGTTCAGCTTTTGGGCTTCTTCGATGCTGATCTCATAGAAGTTCATGCCATACAGTCTGGCCTTTGCGGCCTGTAGCTTCAGCTGATGTTCGCGCTCTTCTGTCTGGGCCAGGTATAGCGAGCCGGGCTGGAATACGCCGCAGCTTTGACCGGTTTCAGCTTCCAGCGCTTTATACAGGCTCATCGTGTAATGCTGGATGCGGCTGATATTGGTACTGTCGTGCAATCCGTGAATGTTGGCGGCTGCGTGCCATGTTGACCCCGAGGTCAGCTCGTCCCGCTCCAACAGAACTACATCGGACCATCCCAGTTTGGTCAAATGATACAGGATCGAGCACCCGATCACTCCTCCGCCGATGACCACGGCCTGAGCTTCGTTTCGCATTTTGGCTATCTCGCGCGTTTTCGTTCGCGCTTGTTCTTCCATGAAGACTGGCCCATCGACAATGTCGACAAAATTCGAGATCGAATGAAGTCAGCTAAACTCAAATTTGGAGAATGCCTGACGGCGCAATACGCTTAAGCAAACGAATTCGTCAGAACGTCAATCGGTGTGCGCGGCCACGTTCAAACAGCTTTAGGTTCAACTCATCTGCTTCCGGCGCGCCATATTCCAACGCAAACACAAATGCGTGGGTCAGGTAGAAACACGAGGCTTCATGATGCTGGCGCTCTTCGGCCAGAATCGCCGCTTGGTGATACAGCCGGATCAATGCGGGTACATCTTTTTCCGCATGGGCCCGCAAGAGTTGTTTGTCGAGTTCGTCCAGATCCACTGTGACCCTTTCGGTGAATTCACACCGGCTGCCCAATACTAAAGAAAAGACGGCAACGCCGTCCCGTCTATAGTGTTTGCAACCGACCCGCGATCTGGTCAGTCAGGCCTGACCAGATCGACTTTTCAGGATTGCTTACGCTTCAGCGCGGGCTTTTTCGATCTGCGTGGCCACCCAATGGTGAAAACAATGGGTCGGGCCGTCCATCGCGGGCGAGAAACGACCGCCATCGAATTTCACGCCGTGACGGCCTTTCTGCATGCCTTCAACCACAAAGACGTCTTCCTCGAACACCGTCTTCCACAGTTGCGCGTTCTTGGCACGCAGTGCTTCGTGTTCGGGCGCGTCTTCGGGTTTTTTGGCGTAGTAGAGCTCAATCCGTTCGTTCGAACGCTCATGCGTGATCGGATCGATGAGGAAAGCAAAGCCGTGGTCACGCTGAACACCCAGCAGGGTATTCGGGTAAACGACGATATATTCCGCGCCGTCAGTCCACTGCTCACTCAGGTTCTCGAAATCATCCAGCTTTTCGCCATCGTGACCCTCGAACTGGCGGTAGACATAGGTGCCCTGACCCGAATACTTGCCCAGTTCGTTGATGTTGTAGTGATCTTCCAGACGCGAATAGCTGTTCAGGCCGGGGTGAACCCAAGGCAGGTGATAGCTTTCGCAGTAGTTTTCAACAGCCAGTTTCCAGTTCGAGTTCAACTCAAGATAAACCGATGCGCCAGCGCCACCGTGATACATTGGTTGATCGAATTCTTTCCAGCGTTCCATCAACTCGCCATGGACATTTTCGAATTCCGGAGCATCGCCGCTGACATTGACAAAGACAACATCCCGCCAGACATACGAGCGGATGCGGATAAGGCCCAACTCGGCGAAATCTAGATCCTCATGGGTGTTTTGCCCAGGGCCCCCGACATGAGGGGCAGTCCGCAGTTCACCATTCAAGCCATAGCACCAGCTGTGATAGGGGCAGCGGATCGCGCCGCGGATTTTTTGCGGCTTGTCGACCAAAATCATGCCGCGGTGGCGACAGGTGTTCTGGAACACGCCGATCTGACCGTCGCGATCGCGTACCATCAACAGCGGCACACCCAGGAAATCGATCGGATACGCATCTCCCGCCTCTGGAATGTCTTTGCCAAAGCCGATGCCGGACCAGTTCGCAAACAAGACCGCATCCCGTTCTTCGGCAAAAACTGCGGGATCAATATAATGCTCGTTCGGCAGACCCTTTGCGGTGTTTACCGGTGTCAGAACAGACGAAAGCGGTGCGTGCTTGTTCATCGGCCACTCCTGAGTGATTTGAATGAGTTTATCGCTGCATCCATTGGCGGCCGAGGCCGCCCACGTTCAATACTAAAAAACCTAATGGCAAATTGAGGCAGGCTAAACCGAACCTTCAGACAGTTCGTTAAGCAACCAATTCTTGAGAGCCAGCGCCCCTTCCGAAAGCTGATCGTCCGGACGACCGACAAGATAGAAATTATCCGGGGCGGGCAGGCTGAATTCCTCTAATGCGACGAGTTTCCCTGATGCGAGCATGGGCTGGACCAGACGTTTCCACCCCAGCGCAAGACCCGCCCCTTTACGCGCCACCTGAAGGGCAAGCGCATAGCTGTTCACCCGCGATTCCACGGGAACAACCCCAGAAAACCCGAGGTCGTGGAACCAGGATGACCAGGTCGTCCAGGTACTGTCCTGCGTTTCAAGATGGATCAGCCGCCGCTGCACGAGGTCTTCAAGGCTGGCCCCTTTAAGGTCCGCGGCCATCTGGGGGCTGCAAACGGGTGTCAGGATATCGCGATACAGTTTCGTGTGCGTGAGTTGCGCGTTCGCGTCCCGGCCATAGCGGATGAACAAGTCGATATCCGGCCGGTCCGTGAACGCCTTGTCCTGCGCCATCTGGTTCACTTTCACGTGCGGATAATCTTGCCAGAACCGGATGACAGACGGCGACAGCCAAAGTGCGGCGACGGCAGTGGTTGACCCAACGGTTACGTGGTTCTCGACATCGTTGCTGCGAATCTTTTCAAGTACCTTTGAAATCTGCCTGAACGAAGCGCCGAGTGCCTCAAACAGGTCTTGCCCATCCTCGGTCAGTTCCACACCGCGGTGCTTTCGGACAAAAAGTGCCGCGCCCAGCTCACCTTCCAGCGCCTTAATCTGATGACTGACGGCACCCGGCGTCACGGAAAGCTCACTCGCGGCTTCCTTGAAGCTGAGATGCCGAGCGGCGGCTTCAAAGGCCGATAAAGTCGTAAGAGGGGGAAGGTTGTAGTGGCGTCGAGACATGGAGGTTTGTCGGCTTTTGAACTCTGGGTGAGCTCAATTCACCCGAATGTTAGAAATTTTGCAATTGAAATCTATCTTTTTTCCTGTTGTTTGCTGAACGACGCAGAATGTACGCCACGTGAGACCGAACAGGACAAGTGATGGATACTCAAGTCGCCCGCCTTGTGCGAAAAACGCCGCTCAGCCCCGACACCTCTGACTTCTGTTTCGAGATCGAAAGCGGGCGCTTCACCAGCCTCGAGCCCGGAGCGCATGTGGACATCCATCTTGAAGACGGTCTGATACGGCAATACTCGCTGTGGAGCTGGAGCCAGGATGGACGCCTGATCAACGTGGCCGTCAAACGCGAAGACAAGGGGCGAGGCGGGTCACTGGCGATGCATGACCTGCAAGAGGGCGCGACCGTGGAAATCGGCGGCCCCCGCAACCACTTCAAACTTGAAAGCCATGATCGGCACGTCACTTTGATCGCTGGCGGCATCGGGGCCACTCCACTGGTTGCAATGGCACGTGAGCTGCTGAACCGAGGGCAGGATTTTCGTGTCTATTATCTTGTTCGATCAAAAGAATACGCGGCGATGGATGCACAATTCCGGGCGCTTGGACTTGATGAATGGTATCATTTGCATTGTGATAACACAGACGGGGTGTTCGATCTGAGATCTGTCATGCAATCGATGCCGATGGGCGCAGACGTATATACCTGCGGCCCTGAACCGATGCTGAATGCGGTACTGGAGGCTGGTGCCTTGCTGCGCGGCGGCGCGATACACTTTGAACGGTTCGCCGCCGCGTCGGACATTGAACATGCCCCGAACGCCGATTTCCAGATCGAGATCCAGTCGACTGGTGCGATCTATCCCGTTGGCAAGGACCAATCCATTCTGGAGGTTTTGCAATCCAATGGTGTGCAGGTTGATTTCGGCTGCTCCGAAGGGCTTTGCGGAACATGTATCGTGGATGTCGTTTCCGGCGAAGTCGATCATCGCGACGGTATACTTACCCCGCAAGAGCAGGAAACGCATGAGTTCCTGTGCACATGCGTTTCGCGGGCCAAGTCGGGTAAACTGGTATTGAAACTGTAGAAGGAGCCACATTCATGCCCTTTACTTGTTCTCGCTAACACCTGTTTCGAGTAACCGTGAGCGTCGTTTCAAGTTGCATATGTGTCGGAATCTTGGGTGAGCTGCCCTAACCTCTGTCATAGGTTTCCCCGAATTGAAGGGCGCAACCACTTCTTGCGAAGCTGCAACCAGATTCAACGGCAGACAGACTTGCCACTTCGAGCCAACAGCTTTTGCAAGCGAGAACAATCCGGGAGGAAAAGAGCGGTGGGCGATCCCACATGGTGTGTGGTCTTCCCCGTAAATCTCAGCTGAGTTGCAGTCAACTCGCTGATCGTTTGGTGCATTGGGCATGTTATTTTCGCCGCCCCGCGCGGTGCACCCCAAGCCGAAATCAGAAGAACAAGAAATGGCGAACACACGGAGGAAAACGCAATATGTCGATACCCGATCCATTCACGGACGTTGAGATAAAGACGGCGGATGCCGGTTTTTACGAAAATTACAGCGTCCCAATTGCCCTGATCAGCAAGTCCATCATGGTCGCGCTGGTTTTGTGGGCACTGATCTTCCCAGCAAACGCAAACGGTACGCTTGGCAGCCTGAACGGGCGGTTGCTTGAGCTTTTCAACAGCTTCTACATTGTCATTGTCGGGTTGTTCCTCGTTTTTCTGGCCGTTGTCGCCGCTATTCCATCCACGGGTCGCCGTGTGATGGGAACACCCGGTGAAAAGCCCGAGTTTTCGAACTTCTCATGGTTCTCCATGATGTTCGGCGCCGGCCTGGGTGTTGGTCTGATGGTTTTTGCAACCGCAGAACCGTTGGGGCTGTGGGGTTCGAACCCCGAAGTCGTGTCCGAGGCGGTCGTGGGAAATACACCCGAAGCACTGCAGTCGGCTTACCGATATACCTTCTTGCACTACGGGTTTCACGCTTGGGCCATCTATGTGGTTACCGGGTTGTCGCTGGCATATTACGCTTATACCCGCGACATGCCTCTCACCATCCGCTCGGCGCTGACGCCCCTGTTTGGCCGCTTCGTCAATGGCTTCTTCGGCCATGTGGTTGACGTTTTGGGCGTTGTTGCAACGATCCTCGGTGTTTCTGTCACCATCGGCTATGGTGTCAGCCAATTCATCGACGGGCTTTATGCCATCACCGGTATGGAATGGGTCATGGATCTGGGTGGCGAAGTTCCAACCCCAAGCAAAGTGGGTCTGATCGCCGGTCTGGTCATCATCATGAGTCTGTCGATTATTTCGGCCGTATCAGGCGTTGGTCGTGGTGTTAAATACCTGTCGAACCTGAACCTCGTATTGTCGATCATCCTGTTGGGCACATTTATCGTCTTCGGCTCGTTCGTCTTTGCCATGACCACTTATGGCACAGCAATGGTCGACTATATTCTGCATATCCTGTCGCTCAGCTTTAACGCCTATGGTCCACTGTCAGTTGAAGCCTTCGCTGCGGCTCTGCCCGCCGAAGCACAAGCCCATGCCAATGATCTGATGGGCGGAGCTACCAATGCGTGGGGCAGCTTTGACGGTTTCAAGAGCGGCCTGGAAGGGGCAGCAGCCGAGTTGGATGAAGCAACGCTGGCGGCCGTTTATGCGGCGGGTGAGCAGGGGCGTCAGTTCGGCTGGCAGTCGGGCTGGACCACGTTCTACTGGGCCTGGTGGATCGCGTTCTCGCCCTTTGTGGGCTTGTTCCTTGCCCGTATTTCGAAAGGACGGTCTGTCCGCGAGTTCATCGTGGGTTGCGTGTTCGCTCCGGCGTTGGTGTGCTTTGCTTGGATGACGGTTTTGGGCGGCACCGCGATCGACCTGGAACTGGCAGGCGCTGCAGAAGGTGCGATCGTCGGAGCATCAAACACCAACAAGCTGTTCGTGACCCTGTCTTACATGATTGACGGAGGTCTGTTGTCATTGCTGAACGTGATGTGCGTGATCCTGATCATGACATTCCTCGTCACGTCGGCAGACTCGGGCATTCTGGTGATGAACACCATCATGTCGGGCGGCAGCCAGGAGACGGGCATCAAGCACCGCATCATCTGGGGTGTCATCCTGACGGCTGTGATTGGCGCGCTGGTCCTCGCAGCGGGCGAAAACAACCCGATGGATGCTTTGCGAAACGCAATGATCATCGGAGCACTGCCCTTTACTGCTGTAATGGGTTTGATGTGTATTGCATTGGCCAAAGCTTTGTTCCGAGACAGTCAGCGTGACAAACATGCCGCTACAGGTGCACAAGCCGCCGAATAAGCAAATGCTTAGCTTATGACGTGATCAGGCCGTCTGGAATTGGGCGGCCTGATTTTTTTTGCGTAGACACTGGCCACGACCCTCAAACAACGAAAAGGTGCTGGCCAGCCCGACTGTGGCGAGACACCAAAACCATATCTCAACGAAAAAGCCCCGGTAAAAACCGGGGCTTTTGAGCATCATTTCGTGAAATTCCTACATGCAGGCTTCAACGGCGCGTTTGGTCATGACCGACACAAGATGCGCCCGGTATTCCTTGCTGCCATGTAAATCAGCGATCATGTTGGCAGGGTTAATCCGAAGGTCCATCAAGGCGTCCGGGCGGAACTCCTTGTTCAGCGCCTGCTCGGCTTCGCTCCAACGGAAGACGCCGTCCTCACTTGCCCCGGTCACCGCCACGCGCACGCCGTCCGTGAAACGGGCCAGATAGACCCCAACAAGTGCAAACCGCGACGCTGGCTGCAGGAATTTCTGATAGCTTGCCGCCTGCGGAACCGGAAAGCGGATCGAAGTGATGATCTCTCCTTCTTCCAGGGCTGTCGTGAACATGCCTTGAAAAAAGTCATCTGCCGCAATTTTACGCGCGTTGGTCACCACGGTTGCGCCCGATCCCAGCACGCCCGCCGGATAACAGGCTGCCGGGTCATTGTTTGCAACCGAACCACCGATGGTTCCACGATTGCGCACTGCCGGGTCGCCAATTTGTCCAGCCAATGCCGCCAGCGCGGGATAAGACCCCGCAACGTCGCGAGCAACGACAGCGTGGGGTGTTGCACCCCCAACTGAGACCGAGCCGTCATCATCAACGCAGACGCCTTGCATCTCTGCTATGCCGCCCATCGACACCAGTTTGGACGGTGCCGCCAATCGCTGTTTCAATGTCGGGATCAGGGTTTGCCCACCTCCCAACGCTTGCGCATCCTCTGCTGCCAATGCTGCAACCGCGTCAGCAATGGTCGAGGGCTTCTCAAACTCGAAATTGTACATTTCGTTCTTCCTTTCCGAAAGGCGCTGATCCGCCCTTCATCTGGCTATAAATATCCCGGGGAGCGCGAGGGGCTGGCCCCTCGCTCCCCAACCTCTCAACCATGCATCGCCGTCCAAACGCGTGACGGGCTCATCGGCATGTCGATATGATCAACAGCCTTTCCGCCCGAGTTCAGTGCGTCCAGAACCGCGTTGACCACCGCCGGCGGCGAACCGATCGCTCCGGCCTCGCCGCAACCCTTCACACCAAGCGGATTGTGTGTACAGGGCGTCTGGCTTGAATGATCGACGCTGTAGAACGGGACGTCATCAGCGCGTGGCATCGCGTAGTCCATGAAGGACGCGCTCAGCAGTTGGCCATTCTCGTCATAGGCACAGTTTTCAAGCAAGGCCTGACCGATGCCCTGACCAATACCGCCATGCACTTGTCCATCAACGATCATCGGATTGACGATATTGCCGAAGTCATCCGCAGCCGTGAACTTCTCAATCGTGACCTGACCTGTGTCCGGATCAACCTCGACCTCACATGCATAAGCCCCTGCCGGGAAAGTAAAGTTGGCCGGGTCATAAAACGCGGTTTCTTCCAGTCCCGGTTCAACTTCCAGCGGATAGTTGTGCGGGACATAAGCCGTGAGGGTCACTTCCCCCCATGCCACCGACTTGTCGGTCCCCGCAACACTGAACTGACCGTCCTTCAGCTCGATATCCGCCTCGGACGCTTCCAACAGGTGGGCGGCGATCTTCTTGGCCTTGTCGATCACTTTTTCGGTCGCCTTGACCATCGCCGATCCACAAACCGCCAGCGAGCGTGAGCCATAGGTGCCCATGCCAAACGGGATCTTCGAGGTGTCACCATGCACGATCTCGACCATCGACTCGTCGATGCCGATCATGTCGGCCACAACCTGCGGGAAGGCCGTCTCATGCCCCTGACCATGGCTGTGCGCGCCGACCATGACGCTGATCGAACCGGTGGCATTAACCCGAACGGTCGCGGCATCATAAAGACCCGCCCGGGCCCCCAGCATGCCAACGATGTTCGACGGCGCGATACCGCAGGCCTCGATATAGCAGTTGACACCCAGGCCCCGCAGCTTGCCGTTGGCCTCGCTTTTTGCACGGCGGGCGGCAAAGCCTGCCAGATCGGCAGCAGCCTCAAGCTTGTCCATTGTCCCGTTGTAGTCCCCGGTGTCGTAAGTCAGCGCCACTGGCGTGTCATAGGGGAACTGCGTGACAAAGTTCTGGCGACGCAGGGCGATCGGATCCACACCCAACTCGCGGGCGGCCTTGTCGATGACACGCTCCAGCTGGAAGGTTGCTTCGGGGCGGCCAGCGCCGCGATAGGCGTCCACCGGCACCGTGTTTGTAAACATCGCCTTCACATTTACCTGAATGACCGGGGTCTTATAGTTGCCTGCCATCAGCGTCCCGTGCAGCCATGTCGGCACCGAGCTGGAGAAGGTCGAAAGATAAGCGCCCAGATTGGCATAGGTGTTGGTCCGCAGCCCGATAAAGTTGTTATCCGCATCCAGAGCCAGTTCAATCGTGCTGACATGGTCACGACCCTGCGCATCCGACATGAACGCCTCGGACCGGCTGGCGGTCCACTTGACTGGGCGGTTGCAGGCTTTGGCGGCAAAGGTGCAGAACGCTTCTTCCGCATAGTGGAATATCTTGGTGCCAAATCCACCACCCACATCCGGGGCCACGACGCGGACTTTATGTTCCGGCAAACCCAGAACGAAGGCGCACATCAACAAGCGGATGACATGCGGGTTCTGCGAAGTGGTATAGAGCGTATATTCATCCGTGCCCCGGCTGTATTCCGCCACGGCCACGCGCGGTTCCATCGGGTTGGCGACCAGCCGGTTGTTCACCAGATCCAGCTTGGTAACGTGCGCCGCGTTGGTAAAGACGTCGTTCACCTTTGCGTCGTCGGCCTCACCCAGCTGCCAGTCGTAGCAGATGTTGTTTTTCAGATCGTCATGAACCAGCGTCGCGCCTTCCTGCGCGGCGGATTTCATGTCGATCACGGCGGGCAGTTCCTCGATATCCAGATCAATAGCCTCAACCGCGTCACGGGCCTGTTCCAGACTGTCAGCCACCACGGCGGCAATGGGATCGCCCACGTGGCGCACCTTGCCCTGTGCTAGAATGGGATGTGGCGGTTCCTGCATCGGTGCGCCGTGCTTGTCGGTCACTTCCCAGCCACAGGGCATTCCGCCCACGCCTTCAAAGTCTTTGCCGGTGAATATCCTGACCACGCCGGGCATACCCTCGGCCGTTGATGTATCCACGGAATTGATCCGCCCATGCGCGATGTCGGACCGCAGGAAATATACGTAAGCCTGGCCACGTACATTGATGTCGTCGGTGTAGTTGCCTGCTCCGGTCAGAAAGCGGACGTCCTCGCGCCGCTTGGAGCTGGCTCCGATGCCACTGTCTTTGGGCATTGCTTGTTCTCCTCCCATAAACGGATGCTGTTGCACCCTTCACTTGTCCCACGGGCGCAACATTTACGCCCGCAGCGGCATCATTCCGCGGCGATACTGCCGACGTCCTGGCCAGAGGCGGCCATGATCGCCTTGACGATATTGTGGTACCCTGTGCAGCGGCACAGGTTGCCTTCCAGGTATTTCCGGATTTCGGCCTCAGATGGGCGCGGGTTGTCTTTCAGCAGCGCTGCGGCGCTCATCACCATACCCGGAGTACAGAACCCGCATTGAAGGCCGTGATGATCCTGAAAGGCTTGCTGGATCACGTTCAGCGAACCGTCCGCATTTGCCTGACCTTCGATGGTGCCAACATCAGCGCCGTCAGCTTCGACCGCCAGCATATTGCACGACTTCACGGCCTGACCATTCACATGTACAACGCAAGCGCCGCACTGGGCCGTATCACAGCCGACATGCGTGCCCGTCAATGACAGTTGCTCGCGCAGAAAGCCGGACAGTAATGTCCGGCCCTCGACCTCGCCGCTTACGGCCTTGCCGTTCACGGTCATGGAAATTTTCATGACTTTCTCCTCCCTGAATTCCAACGGTTCAACCGCCCAATACGCGCTTGAACCAACCTTTTTTTGCTTCGCCTTCTTCATCTTCGGCCGAAGGTTCGGCTTGAACCTGATCCGAGGTTTCCGGGTCGGGCGTTTTTTCCGGTTCGACCGCGTTCTGAAAGTTTTCAAAGAACCGGTCGGCCATTTTTCTGGCGACTCCATCAATGACCCGGCTGCCAAGCTGGGCCAGCTTGCCACCGACACGTGCGTCGACGGTATAGGTCAGCAGAGTACCTTCGGGCACATCAGACAAACTGACATCGGCCGCACCCTTGGCAAAACCCGCAGCCCCACCCTTACCTTCACCCGAGAGCTTCACGCTTTCAAGCGTTACGATATCAGAAAGGGTAACGGCCCCTTTGAAGGTCGCTTTGACGGGGCCAACTTTCTGCACCACCGTCGCTTCGAACCCGTCATCGACCGAGCCCGTCATTTCCTGACATCCCGGAACGCATTCTTTCAGAACCTCAACCGACAAAAGCGCATCCCAGACCTTGGATCGCGGCGCGGCGATGACGCGGCTGTCGCTAAGCTCCATTTCTCTTCTCCAGGTGTTTTTTCTTACGCTACGTGGTGTTTTTCGCCCTGCCTATTAGACCTTGGGTGTAGGTGACGCCGAGCCGGTCTTATGTACGACTTTGGGCCAGTAGGCGCAGATTACTTTCGTTGTTAGGATTGGGTAAGCTGGGGACAATCTGATTGAAAAAAGGCAATACCAAATGCTTGCTGACTCCGTTGTAAGGTCTGGCTTCGAGAAAGTGCTGATCGTCGATGACCACCCCCTGTTTTGCGACGCGCTGTCGATGACCTTGCAAAGCGTGGCGCAGATCGGCGAAATCCATACCGCAGACCGACTGGAAGGCGCGATGGAACTTCTATCAGGGGGGCTGAAACCGGACGCGGTCATGCTGGACCTCAACCTGCCGGATGTGGAAGGGCTGGACGGCCTTGTCCGTCTGAAGGCTGCTGCGAATGCCCCGGTTATTGTGGTGTCCTCGATGACGGATAATCGCGTTGTCAGTCAGGTGATTCAGGCGGGTGCATCGGGTTATGTACCCAAGCATAGCCAACGCGATGTGTTTCGCCTGGCATTCGAGACAGTGCATTCCGGCAAAGTTTTTGTGCCCGAAGGATGCGTTCTGATCAATGTTGAAGAGGATGAACACGCCGACGCGGTCAATCGGCTTGCGACACTGACAAATCAGCAAGCCCGCATCCTGCAACTGATCTGCGAAGGTAAACTGAACAAGCAGATTGCCTATGACCTGTCCATTGCGGAACCCACGGTCAAAGCGCATGTCACGGCAATCATGCGGAAACTGGGTGTGCAAAGCCGGACGCAAGCCGTTCTGATTGCAAAGAAAGCTTCGTTTGCCAGCGTCTTGCAAGACCAAGGCTAAGCGTCATACTCTCACCACATCGTCGCGCTTTAGGGAGGAGGCTCGATGGACCAAGCAGTCGGGTGGGCGACAGCCCGGACCGGTGCAACAGGCATCGTCAAAACGGCTTTCGTGCGTTACGACACCGGGCAGGCGCTTGGGGTGCTCGAACGTCAAATCGGGGCTGAGCCACTTGCGCTGGTGATATTGTTCGTCAGTCCGAACGCGGACGCCGCTGCGGTCATTGCCAAAGCCGAGCAGGTGTTTGCGCCTACGCCGGTGGTTGGCTGCACCACCGCCGGAGAACTTGCGGATAGCGGTTATTGCGAAGACCAGATCGTCGCAATCGGCCTCCCGCAATCCCATTTCGACACGCGTACGGTCCTAGTTTCCGATCTGAACGATTTTGAGGCGGAAAGCATCATCAACGAGATGATCCACAACCGAAATGCCATGATGGTCACGGCGCCCGACTGGAGCCATGAGTTTACGTTCCTGATGATCGACGGATTGTCGACCAAAGAGGATGCGTTGACCTCCGAGTTGGCCGTCGGCTTGGGGCCGGTGCCATTGTTTGGCGGATCGGCCGGTGATGGAACCCGGTTCGGGCGTACCTATGTGCTGCATCAGGGCAAGGCACTGAGCAATGCTGCCATACTGACTCAGGTTCGTACGCGGTGCCCGATCAAGGTGTTCAAAACGGATCATCTGGTTCCAACGACCCGGCGTATGGTCGTAACCAAGGCGGATCCGGCAAAACGCATCGTTCAGGAGATCAATGCCGAGCCCGCCGCCCGCGAGTACGCCCGTATCCTTGGCAAGGATCCGGAACAACTGACGACATTCACCTTTGCGGCGCACCCCGTTGTTGTGCAGATTGGTGGGCAGCATCACGTCCGCGCCATTCAGCAGGTGGCGGGCAACGGGGACCTTGTCTTTTTCTCGGCCATTGATGAAGGGCTTGTGCTGACGCTGGCCGAACCAAGGGACATGGTAGAGCACCTTGAGGAAGAAATCGGCCTTCTGACCGAGAAACGGCAACCCGACACAATTCTGGGCTGTGATTGCATTCTCCGCCGACTGGAAGCGCAGGAAAAGCAAAAGACACGCGAAATCTCGGACATTCTGGCCCGCAATCACGTTGTCGGATTTTCAACTTACGGAGAGCAGTACAACTCTATCCATGTGAACCAAACTCTGACGGGTGTTGCGATTTATCCGCCCGAGAAAGAGTAACGCATGATCGAGCATCTTACTGACCCGTCGGACTCGGTTGACCGCCAGAACGAGAAACTTCGCAAGATCGCCGAAGCGCTGATGCGTCGGGTAGAAGAATCCACCGATGCGTCAGGCGCAGCTTATGCGCAGTTTCAGCGTGCGGCCGTGCTTGAACAAGAGGTCCGCGCCCGGACGAATGATCTGGAACGTGCCCTTGAACTGCTGAACGATTCCAATGCCAGATTGGCACAGGCGAACAAGGACACAGAAGCCGCACGCGCTGACCTGGCCAATGCAATCGAAACGGTGCAAGAGGGGTTTGCCCTTTTCAATCGCGACGAAAAACTGGTGCTGTGTAACAGCCGTTTTGGTCTGCATATGCCCGACATTCAGGAGCGGCTGAGCCCGGGATTGAGCTTTGCCGAATATGTCGAACTGGTCAGCCGATCAGGGTTTCTGTCCCTGCCTGAAACAATGACATCGACAGACTGGGCCAAAAGCCGCCTGGATCGGCACACGGACGATCATGTGGTGTTCAACGTCCGGCTTGTTGGCAATCGGTGGTCACAAGTGTCCGAACACCGCACGCCGGATGGCGGCACTGTTATTCTGCAAACCGATGTGACCGATATCATGCGGATCGAACGGCGGGAGCGTGACCGGATACTGGATGACAAGGCCAGGCTGATCCGCGCAACGCTTGAACATATTGAACAGGGCGTTTGCATTTTTGACAACAAACACCGTCTGATCGGGTGGAACAACCGCGCTAGCGAGTTGCTGGCCATTCCAATCGCACAGTTTCAGACGGGAACCCGGTTTGAATCGCTGTCCAATCGCCTTGGCGCGAACATCAGGTTCCAGAAGGGGGTAACGGAAGCCGATCTTCTGAACTGGGTGACGCGGCAAACCTATCGCCGTCCTCTGCAATTTCAGATGCACCGTGGAAGGTCGAAGATACTTTCTGTTTTTGCGCAGGAAATGCCCGACCGCGGTTTTGTGATATCCTTCACCGATGTAACCGCAGAACGAAAATCCGCCCAGGCCTTATATGAGGCCAAAGAATTGCTGGAACAGCGCGTAACATCGCGCACGATGGAACTGGCTGACGCTTTGAACGAGGCCGAGCGTGCAAACGCATCCAAGTCGCGATTTGTGGCAGCGGCCAGTCACGACCTGTTGCAACCTCTGTCAGCGGCAAAGCTTTATGTTGCATCGCTGGGCAGCGGTCTGGACAAAGACGACGCAAGAACCGTTGCAGGAAAGGCTGAAAGTGCGCTGAACAGTGTTGAACACATTCTGGAAGCGCTGCTGGATATCTCGAAACTTGATTCAGGGCGGGCCACCGCGCATTTGTCGACCATAACAGTGAGTACGCTGTTTTCGCAGATGGAAGATGCGTTTCGCCCGGTGGCGCAGGCAAAAGGGCTTGAGCTGTCTTTTGTTGACACGAACGCGCGCGTGACCAGCGACGCCAGCTATTTGCGTCGGATTTTGCAGAACCTGCTTTCGAACGCGATCAGGTATACCGAGGTCGGAAAGGTTCTGGTCGGTGTGCGGCGTCGCAAAGGCGCAATTGCCTTGCAGGTCTGGGATACAGGTATCGGTATCGCGTCAGACCAAAGAGACCTCGTCTTTCAGGAATTTCAGCGCCTGCATTCTGATGCCAGCGCCGCAGAGGGTATGGGATTGGGCCTTGCAATCGTGGAGCGCGCCTGTGGGCTGTTGCAACATCCAATCCTGCTGTATTCCGAAGTAGGCAAAGGAACTGGATTCTCGGTCGAAGTGCCGTTGGCGCAGGAAGAGCAGACCATTTGCAGCAGCGCCCCTGCGGCCCGCGATCCGGGCTCCAAGGTCCTTGGTAACACGGTCGTATTGTTGATTGAGAATGATGAAAACCTCCGTAGTGCACTGACCATGACCATCGAATCCTGGGGGGTAGAGGTTCTGGAGAGCGAAAGCGAAGACGAAGCAATCAATCTACTTCGTGAAATTGACATTCTGCCTGACGCAATAGTTGCCGATTTTCAGTTAAATCACGATAGAACCGGTGTTGACGCGATACATGCCCTGACGCACGAGTTTGGCCCTCTGCCCGGCTGCATTATCTCGGCCAACCGATCACCTGAACTGGCCGAGCGTTGCAAGCGCGCCAATCTGCCTTTGCTCTACAAACCGCTAGATGCGCAACTACTGCGCTCAACGCTGGAATCGTCGATTGCACGCCGCAACTGAGCGGCGTCAATCTGTGACCGGTTCAGATTGAACCAAGGGTCTTCCCCTTGCCGAAACAGCTGGTTAAGAAGTTCTTCCAGCGTCGTTTCAGGAGGCCCCATTGGACCGTATCGCCCGCACCATCGCCACCGAGATTAATGCACGATCCGAGCAGGTCGGTGCCGCGATCAAGCTACTGGACGACGGAGCAACCGTGCCTTTTGTCGCCCGGTATCGAAAAGAAGCAACCGGAGGATTGGACGACACCCAGTTGCGTCTGCTGTCCGAGCGGCTGACCTATCTGCGCGAGCTTGAAGCGCGGCGTGAGACCATCCTGAACTCGATCAAGGATCAGGGCAAACTGACAGAAGATCTGAGCCAATCCATAGCACGTGCCGAAACCAAAGCGCAGTTGGAAGACATTTATCTGCCATACAAGCCAAAACGGCGCACCAAGGCTATGATTGCGCGCGAAAATGGGCTTGAATCTTTAGTTGACGCTATTCTGGCGGACCGCAACTGCGACCCTGAAACATTGGCTGCGGCATACCTTACCGAGGCAGTAACAACCACCCGGGATGCTTTGAACGGCGCGCGGGACATTTTGACCGAACGGCTGACGGAAAACGCCGCACTGCTGGGCGAATTGCGCAGCTTCATGCAGCGCGAGGCTCTGATCAGCGCAAAGGTCATCGAAGGCAAGGAAAAGGACGGCGCAAAGTTCAGCGACTACTTTGACCATGCCGAATTGTGGGCAGACGTGCCGTCGCATCGGGCATTGGCGATGCTGCGGGCATCCAAAGAGGGCATCGTCACGCTGGATATCGCGCCTGAACCGGAATTTGGTGCCGCGCGGGCCGAGACGATTGTTGCCGCTCATCTACAGACACGTGGCACGGGGCCGGCAGACGCATGGTTGCGCAAAGTCGCGGGCTGGACATGGCGGGTAAAGCTTTCGCTGTCCATGATGGTCGAACTGATGGCCGATCTGCGCAGCCGGGCGCAGGACGAAGCCATTCAGGTCTTCTCGCGAAACCTCAAGGACCTGCTGTTTGCCGCGCCGGCAGGTGCCAAGGCGACATTGGGTCTGGATCCGGGCATTCGTACGGGCGTAAAGGCTGCTGTCGTTGATGCGACCGGCAAGGTCGTTGCCACTGACACCTTGTACCCATTTCAGCCGAAGAATGATTTGCGTGGTGCACAGGCCAGTATCCTCAATCTGATATCTGCTCATCAGATCGAACTGATCGCAATCGGGAACGGGACTGCCAGCCGTGAAACCGAAAAATTGGTTGCAGACACTCTTGCGCTACTACCCAAGAAGGTGAAAGCACCAACAAAAGTGGTGGTGTCAGAAGCTGGGGCTTCGGTCTATTCCGCCTCTGAACTGGCTGCGCGCGAGTTTCCGGATCTGGATGTCTCGCTACGTGGTGCGGTCTCGATTGCGCGCCGATTGCAGGACCCTTTGGCCGAGCTTGTAAAAATCGAACCGAAATCCATTGGTGTCGGCCAGTATCAGCATGATGTGGATCAGCATCGCCTGTCACAGTCGCTGGATTCCGCGATCGAGGATGTGGTGAATGCTGTCGGGGTCGATCTGAACACAGCGTCCGCCCCTTTGCTGTCACGCGTATCAGGTCTGGGGCCAGCGCAAGCCGAAGCGATTGTCACCCACCGCGATCTGAATGGGCCCTTCCTATCGCGGAAGGATTTGCTGTCCGTCGCCCGCCTTGGACCGCGCGCGTTCGAACAATGCGCCGGCTTCCTGCGCATCAGGGACGGTTCCGAGCCGCTGGATGCGTCTTCGGTACACCCCGAAGCCTATGACGTTGCGCGCCGGGTTGTTGCCGCCTGCGGCCGTGATATCCGAAACATCATGGGCCATAATGGCGCTTTAAAGGGGTTGCGGGCGGAACAATTTGTAACTCAGGATTTCGGCCTGCCGACGGTTCGGGACATCTTTGCCGAACTTGAAAAGCCCGGACGCGACCCCAGACCCAGTTTCGTCACCGCATCATTCACCGATGGTATCGAAGAAATCACCGATCTGAAACCCGGAATGGTTTTGGAAGGCACAGTCACCAACGTCGCGGCTTTTGGCGCTTTTGTGGATATCGGTGTGCATCAGGATGGGCTTGTTCATGTCAGCCAGCTGGCGGACCGGTTTGTCAAAGATCCGCATGACGTGGTTAAGACCGGGCAGGTGGTTAAAGTACGTGTTGTCGATGTTGATGTCCCGAGAAAGCGCATTGGGTTGACCATGCGAAAACAAAGTGGCGGCGGACATCGTCGCGCGTGATCGCAAAACGACGCGTGATGAAGTGCGCTGCCTTCTTGAAACCGCGTTTTGAGGGGCGTCAGCTTAGTATCTTGCACGTGGTTCAATCCATGATTACGACTGGGACGACCGGAATGAAGGTGATGTTGGCGCTACAGAAACGGCTGTGCTAATAGATCTTTTCTTTCTTGAAAGTTCGAAAAGACCGGGGTTGTCGCGGTGGGCTGGTTCGTAGTCTCTTGTATAACGTCTGAAGCACAACCTTGGCCCAATGCGGATCTGTAAACTTCCTGAGCTTCACCTTTTCGTAAACCAGAGGGTATGCATGACACATGTCGTGACACTGAATGCCGGATCGTCTTCGATGAAGTTCGGCCTGTTCGAACTGACAGAAGACGATCCAATCATGGTGTGCACCGGTGTGGTCGAACGGATCGGCGAGCCTGAGCCAACCGTCAAGGCGCGGTCATCTGGCGGCGGAGTTCTGGCGAATGGCACGGCAGGAGATATTCACGATCATGCCGCCGCCCTGGACTGGGTACTGAACCTGTTGTCACGTGCCTTCCCCAGTTGCGAGGTCACCGCGGTTGGGCATCGTATTGTTCACGGCGGACCTGAGATCGATACGCCATTGCCGTTGACCGCCGCTGCTTTGGAGGAGTTGGACAAGCTCTCTCCGTATGCACCTCTGCACCAGCCGCACAACCTGGCTGGCGTCAAGGCAGCTATGGAACGCTTTCCAAATGCCGCCCAGATTGCCTGTTTTGACACGGCCTTTCATCGCAATCACCCCTGGGAGAACGACGTATTCGCCCTGCCGCGCGAGTATTACGACAAAGGCGTCCGCCGCTATGGTTTTCACGGGCTTAGTTATGAGTACATCTCGGACCATTTGGCCAAAACCGCGCCACTTTTGCACGCGGGGCGGGTTGTGGTCGCGCATTTGGGTAACGGTGCGTCGATGTGTGCCATGATCGGGGGGCGATCCGTCGGTTCGACCATGGGGTTTTCGTCGTTGGACGGGCTGCCGATGGGATCACGTTGCGGTCAGCTCGATCCAGGTGTTTTGTTGTATCTGATGGATCAGGAAGGGTTGAGCGCCTCAGAGATTTCCGACCTTCTGTTTCGCAAATCAGGTTTGCTGGGTCTGTCCGGACTTTCAAGCGACATGCGCACTCTTGAAAAAGCAGATACCCGTGAAAGCCGACAGGCCATCAGCTATTTCACTTTCCGCATCCGCCGCGAACTTGGGGCAATGGCCGCAATATTGGGCGGTATTGATGCCCTGATCTTCACTGGTGGTATCGGAGAAAACTCGCGTCTTGTACGCGACAGGGTATGTTCCGGAATGGGGTGGCTGGGGATTGAACTGGATCCCGATGCCAACGCGGACAATGATCGGATAATCTCGACAAATCTGTCCCGTGTGGTGGCCATGGTTATTCCGACAAACGAAGAGCTGGTTATTGCCCGTGCTGCCGCAGATCTGTTGACAAATCGATCCCATCGGAAAAGTGCTTAGCCCGGCTGGTACGTCCAGCGATACGAGGGTGGGGTCGGCCCTTTGTTGCGACCACCTTGCTGCATCTGCTCCCAGGCATGTGCCAGAATACCCACTGATCGGGACAGGCAGAAAAGGCCGCGCGCCAATGGTGGCGCAAACCCAAGCTCGGCATAAATAACTGCGGTTGCGCCATCGATGTTCATCGGGACGGGTTTACCCTTACGCCGCGCAAGCTCTGCCTCGATCTGCTGCGCAATGCGCATGACCTGCCCATCGCAAGCACCGGTTTTCACCGCTTCGGCGACCAGTTCCATCAGGCGCGGCGCACGAGGGTCTGTGGGTGTGTGAAACCTGTGACCAAAACCCGGAAGTATCTTTCCGTGGCTTTCGATCCTCGCATTGATTGCCTGCTCCAAAGTGCCAGGGTAAAGGCCCACAAAGTGGTAGAGTTCCACGGTTTGCTCGCCAGCCCCTCCATGAATGTCGCCCAACATGTTCACGGCGCTCGCCATCGCGTTGTTGAGAGGCAGGCCACAGGTCACCGCCATGCGCGCGGTCGCAATCGATGGGGCCTGCGGACCGTGGTCGACTGCCGCGACCAGCGCGGCTTCGAACAATTGGGCCTGCGCTTTTGATGGGTGGTCGCCGCGTACCATGAACCAGATCATCTCCGCGAAACCCAGGCGTCCGATCAGGTTTTGAATCGGCTCTCCGCGCAGGTCGATCCGGCCAGGTTCCATATCGATGATGGATGTTGCCCACCAATCTGACACATCGTTCATATGATCCCCTCTCTGCGCAGCGCGTCGATTTCCGCGTCGGTCAATCC
>NZ_JBXWSL010000042.1:0-22482 GCF_059613425.1 Ruegeria sp. BHSA123
GTTCACAAAGGATGGCCGCCACGCGCTTGTGTCGATCTGGGAAGATGACGGCGCGGTGATCGTTTATGACGCGCAGACGCTGGAAGAAGTGCGCCGCCTGCCGATGCGTAAACCATCTGGGAAGTACAATGTCTGGAACAAAATCACCTTCTCGGAAGGCACCAGCCACTGAGGGCAAATGGCCGGTCTGGAAACTGGCCATTCTGCTTTATCCGGCCACCATGTTGACCGTGGCTATCAACCTGTTTCTGGCCGGGCTGATCCTGCACAGTGCCGGATTCTCAGCGATAAAACCGGTTCCGGCGATCCTGTGGTCAATCCCGTTGGGCATTCCGGCGACATGGTTGGCCGGGCGCTGGGTTCGAGGGTTGATGGATGAAGCTGACGGGTAGCTGCAAATTCGCGAGCACCTGATCTAAGTCAAGTCTCCGCCTAACAGAATCCCATAGGGTTCGGGAAAGAACGCCGAGTTGGATTCTCAATGCCCACCTTCCACCCCTCGCATAGCTTGTTTGATCGCGTGTCCCGTGCGGTGTGTGGTTTGGTGGGCATTTTCCTGTTGCTTTTGCAAATGCTTGGTCCGGTGCTGGCGAGTCCCGGTGAGAGCATGTGGGTGGAGATCTGCTCGGAGGCGGGCGCGGTCTGGGTCCAAGTTGACCTTGAAGAAGGGCACGACGATCCAACCGCGCCCTGCCCGAAATGCGCGGACTGTGCGCTTTGTGCGGTGAAGGCGTCAGCACCGATGCCGGGCGCTTTGCTGTCCGCAAGCGTCGGAAATGTTCAAAGTGTACGCATTGAACATGGGGAGCAGTGCATTTTGTACAGCCCCAAACACCTGTGGCCCGAAACCCGAGGGCCCCCGTTTGCGACCCGAGAAGAATCTGAACGCGCCCCGCGCGCGTCCATGGCGTCTACCCAATTGATCGGAGGTGCGCCGTGGTCGTAAGTCGCGCAATCCATTTCCTTCTGGCCCTCGTTCTGTCCTGCAGTGTTGCAATCAGTGCACGCGCCGACAGTCTTGCCAGCTTTCTTCCCGACATTGATCCGGCTGACCTGGCCCCGGGTGCCGACGCGTTTGGCCCGGCACGTAGCGACGTGAAGGTTGCCCCGGTCCTTCGGGGTGGCGAGACGATCGCATGGGCTTTTCTGACTTCGGACTTTGTCGGCACGACCGGCTATTCCGGCAAACCCATTCACGTGGTTGCCGCCATTGATGCGGACGCTGTTCTGACCGGCGTTCAGCTGGTCAAGCATTCCGAACCCATCGTGCTGATCGGCATTCCCAATTCGCGCATGGTCGAACTGACCGAAGGCTATGCGGGCCTTGACCTGAAACGAGAGGCCGAGACCGGGGGTGAGGGGCATGACCTCGACATTATCTCGGGCGCGACCGTGACGATCATGGTGATCGATGACAGCCTTGTGCGCGGCGGGATCAAAGTGGCCCGCGCGCTGGGGCTGGGTGGATTGTCTCCGGTACAAGCTGGAGGTCCGCAACGCGAAGTCGATATGGCGCAGGATGCCATTTACGACTGGACCACATTGTCGGGAGACGGCTCGGTCCGGCGGATGACGCTGGATGTCGGGCAGGTCAATGCCGCCTTTGAAGCCACAGGGGATCAGCGCGCGATCAAGCGACCCGAACCGGGCGAGCCGGATGACACCTTCATCGACATGCATATGGCGCTTGTTTCGGTCCCGTCGATCGGCAAGTCGCTGCTGGGTGAGGCTGAATACCAGAACCTGACCAACTGGCTGGATGAGGGCGAACAGGCCATTCTGGTTCTGGGCCGCGGGGCCTATAGCTTCAAGGGATCGGGCTATGTCCGGGGTGGAATCTTTGACCGGATTCAGCTGATCCAGGGCGACAGCTCGGTGCGGTTCTTTGACAAGCAGCAGCGCCGTCTGGGTGAGGTTGCAGCGCCAGATGCCCCCAGCTTTACCGAACTGGATATCTTCAAGATCCCCGCTGATGCCGAGTTTGACCCGGCCGAGCCGTTCCGCCTGCAATTGCTGGTGCAGCGTGCCGTCGGGGCGGTTGAAAAGACCTTTCTGACCTTCGATCTGGGATACAAGCTGCCGGAACAGTACCTGTTGCCCGTCACCACCCCATCGGTTGTGGATGATGCAACCGGCGAAGCGGCCGCCAAGGCCGCCCTGTGGCAGCGCATCTGGAAGGATCGCACTGTAGAGATCGCCGGGCTTGGTGTCATGCTGCTGGTGCTGACGGCCACGTTCTTCTTCCAGTTCCACGCCACGATGAATGCGCGCGTCTTTTACTGGTTCCGCATCGGGTACCTGACGATGACCCTGTTCTTCATCGGCTGGTATGCCAATGCACAGCTGAGCGTGGTGAACCTGATGGCGCTGGCGGGCAGTTTGCGCACCGGGTTCTCGTGGGACGCGTTCCTGCTGGATCCGCTGGTCTTTATCCAGTGGTTTGCCGTGGCCGCCGCCCTGTTGTTCTGGGGTCGCGGAGCCTATTGCGGCTGGCTGTGCCCGTTTGGCGCGCTTCAGGAGCTGACCAATAAGATCGCACGGGCGTTTAAAGTGCCGCAATGGACTTTGCCCTGGGGTCTGAACGAGCGGCTCTGGCCTGCGAAATACATGATCTTTTTGGGTCTTTTTGGTCTGAGTTTCGTGTCGATCCCGCTGGCCGAGCAATATGCCGAGATCGAGCCGTTCAAGACCGCGATCATTCTGAAATTCATGCGCGACTGGCCGTTTGTGGTCTTTGCGCTGGTCCTGCTGGGGATCGGGCTGTTCATCGAACGGTTCTATTGCCGCTATCTTTGCCCGCTGGGCGGAGCGCTGGCGATCCCTGCCCGTATCCGCATGTTCGACTGGCTGCGCCGCTACAACGATTGTGGCACGCCCTGTCAGACCTGCGCCAATGAATGCCCCGTTCAGGCGATCCACCCCACCGGTGAGATCAATCCGAACGAGTGCGTCACCTGCCTGCATTGTCAGGTGCTCTATCAGTCCGAGGACAAATGTCCCGTCGTTATCCGCCAACTGAAACGGCGGGCCAAGACCGGGTCGGTCACACCTAAGACCCCCCTCGGGCAACCACCGGCGAACCATCCAAACGCCAAACCGAAAACCGTTTCCTAAAAGGAGGAACGACCATGTCGGACCAAGAAAACAAACTGAACATCACGCGCCGCGGTATGCTGGGGGCCACTGCCACCGGTGCCGTCATCGCCGGGACCGGTCTGGGATCGACCCTGATGACCGCGAAAGAGGCCAGCGCTGCCGCCAAGCAGCATCTGGAGCCGGGCGAGCTGGACGAATATTACGGCTTCTGGTCGTCGGGCCAGACCGGCGAACTGCGCATTCTAGGCGTGCCGTCCATGCGCGAGCTGATGCGGGTGCCGGTGTTCAACCGCTGCTCGGCCACGGGCTGGGGCCAGACCAACGAGTCGCTGAAGGTTCTGACCGAGGGCCTGCTGCCTGAAACCAAGGAGTTCCTGGCTGCAAACGGCAAGGTCACCTATGACAACGGCGACCTGCACCACCCGCATATGTCGTTCACCGACGGCACCTATGATGGCCGTTATCTGTTCATGAACGACAAGGCCAACACCCGCGTGGCCCGTGTGCGCTGTGACGTGATGAAATGCGACAAGATCATCGAGATCCCGAACGCGCATGACATCCACGGCCTGCGTCCGCAGAAATTCCCGCGCACCGGCTATGTCTTTGCCAACGGTGAGCACGAGGCCCCGCTGGTCAATGACGGCCAGATCCTTGATGATCCGTCACAATATGTGAACATCTTTACTGCCATCGACGGCGACACCATGGAAGTTGCATGGCAGGTGATGGTGTCGGGTAACCTCGATAACACCGACTGCGACTATCAGGGCAAATACGCCTTCTCGACCTCGTATAACTCGGAAATGGGTATGAACCTGGCCGAGATGACCGAGAACGAGCTGGACCATGTGGTCGTGTTCAACCTCAAAGGTATCGAAGAGGCCGTAGCGGCCGGGAACTATCAGGAACTGAACGGCGTCAAGGTCGTGGACGGGCGTAAAGAGGCGGGTGGAAACCTGACCCGGTACATCCCGATCCCGAACTCGCCACACGGTGTGAACGCAGCGCCTGACAAGAAACACATCATGATCAACGGCAAGCTGTCGCCGACCGTGTCCGTGATCGATGTGGAAAAGGTCGATGCGCTGTTCAGCGAAAACGCCGATCCGCGTTCCGCTGTTGTCGCCGAGCCGCAGCTGGGTCTTGGCCCGCTTCACACGGCGTTCGACGGCAAGGGCAACGCTTATACCACCCTGTTCCTGGACAGCCAGGTGGTGAAGTGGGACATCGCCAAGGCGATCGAGGCCTATGCGGGTGCTGATGTTGACCCGATCGTCGACAAGGTCGACGTGCATTACCAGCCGGGCCACAACTCGACCTCGATGGGTGAAACTGCCGAAGCCGATGGCAAGTGGCTGATTTCGATGAACAAGTTTTCGAAAGACCGCTTCCTGAACGTAGGCCCGCTGAAGCCCGAAAATGAGCAGCTGATCGATATTTCCGGCGACAAGATGAAGGTGGTCCATGACGGCCCGACCTTTGCCGAGCCGCATGACTCGATCATTGTTCACCGGTCCAAGGTGAACCCGGTGAATGTCTGGGACCGCAACGACCCAATGTGGGAAGAGGCGCGCGCGCAGGCTGCCGCTGACGGCGTCGATCTGGACGAAGGTGCAGAGGAACCGATCCGGGACGGCAACAAGGTGCGGGTCTACATGACCTCGACCGCGCCCGTGTTCAGCATGGAGAAGTTCACCGTCAAACAGGGTGACGAAGTGACCGTTTATGTCACCAACCTGGATGACGTGGACGATGTGACCCACGGCTTCTGCCTGTCGAACTTCGGTATCGCGATGGAAGTTGCACCGCAGGCCACGGCCTCGGTCACGTTCATTGCCGACCGTCCGGGCGTGCACTGGTTCTATTGCCAGTGGTTCTGCCACGCGCTGCACATGGAGATGCGCGGCCGGATGTTTGTTGAGCCGCGGAGCGCATAAACATGCGTTGGCCCCTGCTCATACCGCTCCTGCTCGGCTCGCCCCTTTGGGCGGCGGACTGGGATGTGCCCAACCGGGCGGGGGCCATCAACGAGATACTGGCGCAGGCGGCGGATGGGGACACCCTTCGCCTGAGCCCCGGCGATTACGTCGAGCAGTTGGTTCTGGACCGGCCCGTGACCCTCGACGGGCTGGGACAGGCCACCATCGACGGACAAGGCCAAGGCAGCGTGATCACAGTGACCGGGCCGGGCGTGACCCTGCGCGGGCTTACGGTGATCGGATCAGGCTCGGATCATGACGGGATCGACAGCGGCATCCAGCTGACCAAGACGGCGCGCGCGCCGGTGGTCGAGGATAACGTGCTGCTGGGCAATCTTTACGGCATCGACATACACGGTGCGAAGGACAGCATCGTACGACGCAACCGGATTGAAGGGCGGCAGGATCGCCACATGAACGCGCGTGGCAATGGTGTCTATGTCTGGAACGCGCCGGGTGCGGTGGTTGAAGGCAATGACATCCGCTATGGCCGCGACGGGATCTTTGTGAACTCGTCCAAGAAGAATACCTTTACCGGCAACCTGTTCCGCGATCTGCGGTTTGCCGTTCACTACATGTATGCCGACGACTCGGTCGTCAGCGACAATGTCTCGATCGGCAACGATCTGGGCTATGCGGTGATGTTCACGACCAATGTGCGGGTCGCCAACAATGTCTCGATCGGGGACCGCGAACATGGCGTGATGCTGAATTACGCCAACAAGAGCGTCATCACCGGCAATGTGGTGAAAGGTGCCAAGGAAAAATGCACCTTCCTCTATAACTCGAACAAGAACGAATTCACCGACAACTGGTTTGAGGGATGCGGCATCGGCATCCATTTTACCGCTGGCAGTGAACGCAACCGCATCGTTGGCAATTCATTCATCGGCAACCGGACGCAGGTGAAATATGTCTCGACCAAGTGGGTCGAGTGGTCCGAAGACGGGCGCGGCAACTACTGGTCCGATTTTGCCGCCTATGATGTGGATGGCAATGGCATCGCCGATGTCCCCTATCGACCCAATGACAGTATGGACCATGTGCTGTGGACCCAACCCGCAGCCAAATTGCTGCTCGGCTCGCCTGCCGTGCAGCTGGTGCGCTGGTCGCAATCAGCCTTCCCGGCTTTGTTGCCGGGGGGTGTGATGGACAGCAACCCATTGATGCAAGCCCCTGAACCCCCAGCTATGAAAAAGGTGCCTCATGACGGATAAGGCCCTGTCAATTGACCATGTCAGCAAGAACCGGGGGAAAACCTGCGTTCTTGACGATATCACCCTATCCCTTGCCCCCGGTCAGCGCGTGGCGCTGCTGGGCCATAACGGCGCGGGAAAGTCGACCCTGATCAAGTCCATCCTTGGCCTGACGCCCATTCGGGACGGGGCCATTCGGATCGGGGACGCCACCCCTGGCAGCGCGCAGGCGCGACAGGATACGGCGTATCTGCCCGAGGCGGTCTCGTTTCACCCGGCGTTGACCGGGCGCGAGCAGCTGACACTGTTTGCGAAACTGTCCGGGTCAAAAGCCGATGTGCCCGGCCTGTTGGAGCGCGTTGGTCTGAGCGATGCATTGGATCGCAGGATCGGGGCTTATTCCAAGGGGATGCGGCAACGTCTGGGGCTGGCGCAGGTGCTGCTGGGACAGCCGAAAGTGGCGCTGCTAGACGAGCCGACATCCGGCCTGGACCCGATCTCGCGGCAGGACCTTTATGCCATCATTGATGAATTGGCCGCGCAGGGTACCGCCGTGCTGATTGCCAGCCATGCTTTGACCGAGGTTGAGGCGCGCACCGACCGGATCGCCATCATGCGCAAGGGTCGGATGGTCGCCGATGACACGCTGAACAACCTCTCGGCGCTGGCCGGGCTGCCGATCCGCCTGAAGGTGCGTGCCAGCGCCAATGCGGATGCCTTGGCCGCCGAACTGGGCGGCAACCGGATCAACGGCGCGTCCGTTGAGCTGCTCTGCACACCCGAAGACAAGATGGAGGCCCTGCGCCGGATCGCCGGGTTGGGCGATGCGGTGGCGGATGTGGAAATGACACCGCCCAAGCTGGAGGACCTTTATCGCCACTATGCACAGGAGGAGAGGACATGACCCGCTTCCTTGCCATCACCCGAACTGAAATGCTGATCCTGCGTCGCAACCGCTGGCTGTTGGTTGCCACGCTGATCATGGTGCTGTTCGCCTTGGCGCTGACCTTTGCGGGCAGTGCGCCCACCGGCACATTGGGTGTCGATATGCTGACCGTATCTGTCGCGTCGATGACCACGTTGTCGGTCTATCTTGCGCCTTTGCTGGCGCTGATGATTTCCTTCGATGCCATCGCGGGCGATGTGGACCGGGGCAGCCTGTCGCTGCTGCTGTCCTATCCGGCCGGGCGCGGGGAAATCCTGTTGGGCAAGTTCTGCGCCCATCTGGCCGCGCTGGCCTTTGCCATGACCGTCGGTTTTGGCACCGCAGGTGCGGTAGCCGCGTACTTTGGTGGTGCGGGGCCGGAAAGCCTGATGGCGCTGGTGCGACTTGTCCTGACCTCGATCCTGCTGGGCGCCGTGTTTCTGGCGCTTGGATACCTGCTGTCCGCTTTGGCGAGGGGCGCCACGGCGGCGGCGGGTCTGTCGGCCGGGCTTTGGCTGGTTTTTGTCGTCCTTTATGATCTGGGCCTGTTGGGGGCCGTCGTCATGGACAAGGGCGGCGCCTTCACCCAATCCGTCTTTCCATGGGTGATGGTGGCCAACCCGGCCGACGCTTTCCGTTTGTGGAACATCGCCGCGACGGAAGGCGTGGCCATGGCTTCGGGCATGACCGGGGCCGCACAGGCCCTGCCGGTCTGGGCCGCGCCCGCGTCGCTGATGATCTGGCCGGTGCTGGGCTTTGCCCTCGCCCGGCTGGCTTTCCGGAGGGTTGAGCCATGAGACGTCTTGCCCTGATCGCATTGCTCGCACTGGCGGCCTGCAAGGAAGAGCTGGCCGAGGCCCCCGACCCGGTCGATCTGACACCCGATGCGCTGAGCTATTTCTGCCAGATGAATGTCGCCGAACATGGCGGCCCCAAGGGGCAGGTTCATCTGGAAGGCTATCCGGCCCCGCTTTTCTTTGCACAGGTGCGGGACATGGTGGCCTATCTGAAAAGCCCCGAGCGCGATGCGGATATCACGGCCATCTATGTCAGCGATATGGGCGTTGCGCCAAGCTGGCGGCAGCCGGGGATTTCGAACTGGATCGCTGCGGATGGTGCGACTTTTGTGGTTGGTGCCGATGTGGCCGGCGGCATGGGCGCGCGCGAAGTGGTGCCTTTTGCCGATCCTGCCGATGCCCAGGTTTTCGCGGATACCTATGGCGGGACCGCGATGCGCCTGCCCGACATTCCTGATGCCGAAGTGCTTGGCCCGGTCGATCTTGATCTGAAGTTGGAGACCCCCGTATGACCGCCCTGTCCCGTCGCCGATTTCTAATCATTTCGGCCGCCTGTGCGGCCTCCCCGGCCATGGCCTTTGACACGCACTGGCGCGGCACCGCCCTTGGGGCTGCCGCCAGCCTGCGGCTGGTCGGGCTGACAGATGCCGAGGCCGTACCAATCATTGCCGCCGTCGAGGGTGAGGTGACCCGGCTGGAGGATATCTTCAGCCTGTACCGTCCGCAGTCACAGCTGAGCCGCCTGAACCGCGACGGTGTTTTGACCGAACCCGCGCCTGAGCTGTTGAATGTGCTGAGCCTGAGCAGTGCGCTGCATCAGGCATCCGGCGGCGCATTCGACCCCAGCATTCAGCCCCTGTGGTATGCCTTGGCAACAGGCGCTGGCCCCGAAGATCTGGCTGCCGCCCGCGCTGCTGTGGGCTGGGAACGGGTGTCTTTCGATGCCGCGTCGGTGCGACTGCCGGTGCCGGGTCAGTCGGCCCTGACGCTGAACGGTATCGCCCAGGGAGCGATCACGGATCGGATCGCTGCGCTGCTGCGTGGCTTTGGCCTGCGTGATGTTCTGGTCGACATGGGAGAGGTTGCCGCCTTGGGTGTGCGTGGCGACGGCACGCCCTGGAAAGCCGGGTTGGCCGCGCCGGACCAGCGGGTTCTGAAACGGGTCGCGCTGCGTGACCGCGCGGTCGCGACATCATCGTCGCTGGGGACGCAGCTGGGACAGGGTTTGGGCCACATCATCACCCCGGACGGGCCTGCAAACCGGGACAGAACGGTTTCGGTTTCTGCCCCTGACGCGGTGATCGCAGATGGGCTGTCTACTGCGATATGCGCGGCGCCCGAAAGCCAAGTAGCTGAAATCTTGAGATATTTTATCGGAGCCCGTGTCGAGCTGAATGTATGACGCATGGTCGCAAATCTCAGGTGGGTCAGGAAAATTCACCAAGAACATGGTATTCGCGAAAAACATGATATAGGTCAATTCGTGCGCTGCTTCGCGCAGTTAGGAAGTAAGGACGCGAACCAATCTATCCACACTCGAGTCGCCAGCCATGAGCCAGTTGACCAGCAGACGCGCTTTTCTGAGCGCACGTATCCTACGGGAGGATCCTGATGCGATTCGACCGCCGGGCGCGGGCGTGACAGGCTTTGCCGATCTGTGCACAGGCTGTGAAGACTGCGCCGGGGCCTGCCCGGAAGACATCATCACATTCGACGACAGCGGCTTTCCGGTTCTGGATCTTTCCGCAGGCGGCTGCACCTTATGCGGTGCATGTGCCGAAATCTGCCCGACCCCGGCGCTGTTGCCCGAGCGTGTGGCCGAGTGGCCGTGGCGCGCACGGATCGAGGCCGCAAGCTGCCTGTCGATGAACGGGGTGAGCTGCCGCCTGTGCCAGGACACTTGCGAACAGGAAGCCATCCGCTTTCGCCTGCAACTGGGCGGGCGGGCTGAACCGGCGCTTGAAACCGAAACCTGTATCGGATGCGGCACATGTTCTGCCGCCTGCCCTGCCGGGGCCATCACGATGCACCGCCCCGCCCCTTTGCACCCGGAGGTGACCCAATGAATATCTGTGGCTGTCTTGTCCACATCGCCCCCGATCACACCGACGCCGCGCGCGCGGCGATAACCGGCACCGATGGCGTCGAGCTTCATGCGGAGGCCGAGGATGGCCGGTTCGTCGTGGTTGTCGAGGATACAGCCGACCGGCTGGCCTCGGAAACCATCATGGATCTGCACCAGATCCCCGGCGTGATCTCATTGTCGCTGACCTATCACCATTTCGAAGATCCCGCGGAGGCTGCTCCGCGTCCTGATGCTCCAAGCCAACCGTCCAGCAGGAGGCCCATGCAATGACCATCTCTGAATCCCGTCGTACATTCCTGAAAGCGTCCGCAGCGGCTGCCACGGCCTCGGCTGCCGGCATCCCACTGGCCGCTGGTTCGGCCAGCGCTCAGGCCGCCGCGCCTGATATCCGCTGGGACAAGGCCGCCTGCCGGTTCTGCGGTACGGGCTGTTCGGTTCTGGTGGGCACCAAGGATGGCCGCGTAGTCGCAACGCAGGGCGACCCGGATGCGCCGGTCAACCGGGGTCTGAACTGTATCAAGGGCTATTTCCTGTCCAAGATTATGTATGGCAAGGACCGCCTGACCACGCCGCTTTTGCGCAAAACCAACGGCGAATATGACAAGAATGGCGAGTTTGAACCGGTCAGCTGGGACGAAGCCTTTGACGTCATGGCTGCCAAGTGGAAAGAGGCGCTGGCCAAAAAAGGCCCGACCAGCGTGGGCATGTTCGGTTCCGGTCAGTGGACCGTCTGGGAAGGTTATGCGGCGGCCAAGATGATGAAGGCCGGGTTCCGGTCGAACAACATCGACCCCAACGCGCGTCACTGCATGGCGTCGGCCGTGGTCGGCTTTATCCGCACCTTCGGCATCGACGAGCCTATGGGCTGCTATGACGACCTTGAGCACGCGGATACGTTTGTTCTGTGGGGGTCGAACATGGCCGAGATGCACCCGATCCTGTGGTCGCGTCTGACCGATACGCGCCTGACCAAGCCGGGATGCGAAGTGCATGTTCTTTCGACCTTCGAGCACCGCTCGTTCGAGCTGGCCGACAATGGCATGGTGTTCAACCCGCAGACCGATCTGGCGATCCTGAACTATATCGCCAATTACATCATCCAGAATGGCGCGGTGAACGAGGAGTTCGTCAAGAACCACGTCAATATCACCAAAACAGCCACCGATATCGGTTATGGCCTGCGCGACAATCATCCGCTGCAACAAGAGGCCGCGAACCCCAATGTCGGCAAGATGGAACCGATCAGCTTTGAGGAATATGCCGAGGCGGTATCGGAATACACGCTGGAATACACTTCGGAACTGTCCGGTGTTCCGGCGGACAAGCTGGAGCGTCTGGCCCAGCAATATGCCGACCCGAACCGCAAGGTCATGAGCCTGTGGACCATGGGGTTCAACCAGCATACCCGCGGGTCGTGGGTGAACTCGTTGATGTACAACGTGCACCTGCTGGTGGGCAAGATTTCCGAGCCCGGAAACTCGCCCTTCTCGCTGACCGGTCAGCCGTCGGCCTGCGGGACCGCGCGTGAGGTTGGCACCTTTGCCCACCGTCTGCCTGCCGACATGGTTGTCATGAATGACGAGCACCGCAAGATTTGTGAAACCGCCTGGAACGTGCCTGCGGGTACCATTCCGGCCAAGCCCGGCTTTCACGCCGTGCAGCAGCACCGCAAGCTGAAGGATGGCGATCTGAACGCCTATTGGGTGCAGTGCAACAACAACATGCAGGCCGCACCGAACATCAACGAAGAAGGCTATCCCGGGTATCGCAACCCCGAAAACTTCATCACTGTATCAGACCCCTACCCGACCGTCACGGCCGTGTCCGCCGACCTGATCCTGCCTACCGCCATGTGGGTCGAGAAGGAAGGTGCCTATGGCAACGCGGAACGCCGTACCCAGTTCTGGCGGCAGCAGGTCAAGGCACCCGGCGAGGCCAAGTCGGACATGTGGCAGGTGATGGAATTCTCGAAACGCTTTACAGTCGAAGAGGTTTGGGGCGAAGAGTTGCTGGCCACCATGCCAGAGCATCGCGGCAAGACCATGTACGAGGTTCTGTTCGCCAATGGCAGCGTCGACAAGTTCCCGCTGTCGGAAACGGCCGAGGGCTTTGACAACGACGAATCCGAGCATTTCGGGTTCTACGTTCAGAAGGGTCTGTTCGAGGAATATGCCAACTTCGGGCGCGGCCACGCGCACGATCTGGCGCCTTTCGAAATGTACCACCAGGCGCGCGGTATGCGCTGGCCGGTCGTGGATGGCAAGGAAACGCTGTATCGTTTCCGCGAAGGCTATGACCCTTATGTGCCCGAAGGTGCGGGCGTGAAGTTCTATGGCAAGAAGGATGGCAAGGCGAGCATCATCTTTGCGCCTTACGAACCTGCGGCCGAGGAACCGGATGCCGAATATGATCTGTGGCTGTGCACCGGTCGTGTGCTGGAACACTGGCATTCGGGGTCGATGACACGCCGTGTGCCAGAACTGCACCGCGCCTATCCCGCTGCTGTGGTTTACATGCATCCGCAGGACGCCAAGGATCGGGATCTGCGCCGGGGTCAGGAGATTGTTCTGTCCACCCGTCGAGGCGAGGTCACCAGCCGGGTCGAGACCCGTGGGCGCAACAAGGTGCCGCGCGGTCTGGTGTTCATGCCGTGGTTTGATGAAGGCCAGCTGACCAACAAGCTGACGCTGGACGCGACCTGCCCGCTGTCGAAAGAGACCGACTTCAAGAAATGCGCCTGCAAGGTCGAGCGCGCATAGGCAACAAGGATCGTACGGGTAAATCCTCATGTCTTTTGCCGACAAACCCCTTTCGCCGCAGCGGCGCCGGTTCCTGCAGGATTCGGCGCGGGCGGCGGGCGGCTGCGTGGTCGCCGGGACGGTGCTGGCCTATCTGGCCCGCGACGCCCGCGCCCTGCCAGCCGAGGCTTTGCGCCCGCCCGGCGCGCTGCCGGAAAAGGAGTTCCTGTCGGCCTGCATCCGCTGCGGATTGTGCGTGCGGGATTGCCCATACGATACGCTGAAACTGGCCGAGTTGGGCTCGGACGCGGTGGCGACGGGAACACCCTTTTTCACCGCTCGGGATATTCCCTGCGAGATGTGCGACGACATCCCATGTGTCGCCGCATGTCCGACCGGGGCACTGGACCCCGCTTTGGACAATATCGACGATGCGAAGATGGGGGTCGCGGTTCTGGTCGATCAGGAGAACTGCCTGAACTTCCTCGGGTTGCGCTGCGATGTCTGTTACCGCGTCTGCCCCGTCATCGACGAGGCGATCACGCTGGATACCACGCACAACACGCGGTCGGGCCATCACGCGATGTTCATCCCGACCGTCCACGCCGACCGCTGCACCGGCTGCGGCATGTGCGAGAAAAGCTGTGTTCTGCCCGAGGCCGCCATCAAGGTGCTGCCTGCCCGGCTGGCGCGGGGCAGTTCGGCAGAGCATTACCGCAAGGGTTGGGAAGAAAAGGCCGCGAAAGGCGCGCCGGTGGTCGAGGGGATCATCGATCTGCCGGACCGTTTGCCCGGACCGGGCACGGACAATCTGGTCACGCCCGGCGGCTTTGCGCCGAGATATGATCTGCCGGGGGTGGGACAATGAGCGCCCGTACAGATATGCCCACAGGTCACGAGGCCATCGCCAGCAAGGGCTGGATCGGCGCGCATCGCTATCTGCTGCTGCGCCGTGCAAGCCAGCTGTTCTTTCTGGTTCTGTTTCTGCTGGGCCCATGGTTCGGCATCTGGATCGTTCAGGGCACGCTGGCCGGGTCGCTGACGCTGGGCGTGCTGCCTTTGACCGATCCGTTCATCCTGTTGCAGAGCATGGTTGCAGGCCACTGGCCCGAGGTGACGGCACTGATCGGCGGGGCGATCGTTCTGGTGATCTACGCGCTGATCGGCGGGCGGGTCTATTGTTCCTGGGTCTGCCCGATCAATCCGGTGACGGATGCGGCCAACTGGCTGCATCGCAAGCTGGACCTGCCGAAGGGCTGGCAACCCAAGCGCGGCACGCGCCTGTGGATTCTGGCAACCGTCCTGCTTGTTTCGGGTCTGAGCGGCATGATCGCGTGGGAACTGATCAACCCGATCACCATGCTGCATCGCGGGCTGGTCTTTGGAATGGGCTTTGTCTGGGCCCTGATCGCCGCCATCTTTGTCTTTGACGTCTTCGTCTCGCGCCACGGATGGTGCGGGCACCTGTGCCCGGTGGGCGCGTTCTATGGCCTGATCGGAGCAAAAAGCCTGCTGCGGATCAGCGCCACAAACCGCGCCGCCTGCGATGACTGCATGGATTGTTACGCGATCTGCCCGGAAAATCAGGTGATCTCGCCAGCGCTGAAGGGCAAACCGGGAAGTACCCCGCTGATCCTGTCACCCGACTGCACGAATTGTGGCCGCTGCATCGATGTCTGCGCGGTCGACGTCTTTACCTTTACTCACCGGTTCGACGACCACGTCGTCCAACCTTTCGATCCAGTTGCCGCGCCCGAGCCGCGCGCCGCCAGACCTATCTAGGGGAGTGCCAAGATGAAAAAATCGATCGTTACAGGCGGAATTGCCCTTCTACCCGTATTATTGCTGAGCGGTTGGGCCGTCGCGCAATCTGCTCAGGTTGAATCCCTGCGTGGTGCGGACGTGGATGAGCCGGTGCCGCTGGACCAGATCCACCGCAATGTCGAAGGGCGGCAGCAGCGCAATTACCGACAGCAGCCGCCATTGATCCCGCATTCGGTCGAACAGTACCAGATCGACATCCGTACCAACCAGTGCCTGTCCTGCCATGACTGGACCAAAGCCGGTGACCGCAACGCACCAACGCTGTCGATGACCCATTATCTGGACCGCGAAGGCCGCGAACTGGATCGGATCGCCGGAACCCGGTATTTCTGCAACCAGTGCCACGTACCGCAGGCCGACGCCCCGCCGCTGGTCGACAACGTGTTCCAGCCCTCCGCCGGCAATTGATCCAACGCAAGACTGAAAGGAGCACCGACATGGCCGACTCCCCTGAAAACCGCGGCTTGCTTGGTCGCCTCTGGAACGCGATCTGGACGCCGACGGTGCTGTTCAGTTCAGGCTTTCTGGTCCTGGCCGGATTTCTGGCCGGTATCCTGTTCTGGGGTGGATTTCACTGGACCCTTGAGCTGACGAATACCGAAGAATTCTGTACTTCGTGCCACACGATGGAAACGAACCTGGGCGAATATCGCGAAACGGTCCATTACAACAACCATTCCGGCGTTCGTGCGATCTGTTCCGACTGCCACGTGCCGGATGAATGGAGCCACAAGATCAAAGCCAAGATCATGGCCGTCAAAGACGTCTATCATGAGCTGGCCGGAACCATCAGCACACCCGAGCAATACGAGGCGCATCGCCTGAGCATGGCTTCGGCCGTGTGGAAGAAGATGAAGGAATCGGACAGCCGTGAATGCCGCAACTGTCATAACTTCGACTACATGGACTTTACCATTCAGGAAACACGGGCCGCGTCGGAACACCAGCGCGCCATTGACACCGGCATGACATGTATCGACTGCCATCAGGGCATCGCGCATAATCTGCCCGCAAACTATCTGGAACAGTACCAGAAAATAAGCGAGGCCGTGGAGGGCGAGGTTCTGCAGGAACATGCATCCGCCTCTGGCGACGACATTCGCGCGTTTCTGAACAACAGCTCGAATTGATGTGGGGACGGACATGCTAGACTTACTTGGAACAATCGGCGCCAATGTCCTGGGCCTGCCCGGCATACTAGGGCTGGCGCTTGGAATGATGACCCGCAAGCTGTGGTTGGGCGCGGCACTGGGGGCCGTTGTCGGCATGCTGGAAACGCTGGTTTTTGCGGGCTTTCAGTTTGCTCATGTGGAAGCGGTGGAACTGGGCATCTCGATTCTGGTCGGGCTTTGCGCGGGCAGCCTTGGCACTGCCATCCGCCTGAAAGGCGCAACCGTCTGAAGAAGACACCGGTTCTGCCCATTTGGTGGAACCGGTATCCTGCCGGGTCACGTTTCCAGCGCCAAAGCGGGTGCTTGTGTCGCACGCGACGCGACTATTGACGTAGGGGAAGCGGTTAAGGCGCGCGGCAGTGTCGAAAATCGGCAGGGTCTGATTTTCGCATTTCCACAACTTCGATAAAAGCGCACGAGGCCCTAGCGCCTATGGGAAAACACCCTTCCCCATTACGCGCGGCAAGGCAGCATGCCGGGCCCAGTTTTGCGCGTGAAAAATCAATATGAAACTGAAAGCCAATGATTTGACACGAAAAACTCAAAGTGGAGTGGAATTTCAACTCTACATCTGTCACAGCAGATAACAAGTTAACAATGGTGTCCCTGCGTCATGTGGATTGAACGTAAATTCCTCTCTATTTTTGCTTATACAAATACAATATGTTTTGAGGGGAGTAAGGGGAGAAGGAAAATGGGCGGGGGCGCAGAACGATGACGGGGGTCCTTGAGGCATCGCCGCGTATCTCAAAAGTTCTTCGACTGGCTGATCTGGAAAACCATGCCACCCTGTTTCGGCAGGAAGGCGTGGATGATGATATTCTGGACGAGTTGACAGATCCCGAACTGCGCGATCTGGGGCTAACGGTTGGCGAAAGAAAGCGGTTTCGCAAGGCGCAGGCCCGTCTGAAATCTGAGGAGGCATCGACCCGGCAGGAGCTTAGGTCCGAAGCCGAGCGGCGACAGCTTACGCTGGTTTTCTGCGATCTAGTGGGGTCCACGCAGCTGGCCCAGCGGTATGACCCGGAAGACCTGATGCAGATCATGAACCTGTATCTGGATACGGCGATCGGCACCCTGAAACAGCATGGCTGTCACCTGGCCTACAGGCAGGGTGACGGGATCATGGTCTATTTCGGATATCCCAAAGCCATGGAGGACGATGCCGAACGCGCCGTTCGCGCCGTGCTGGAGACCATTGAAGCCGTACAAAACCTTGAAAACAGGTTTGGCGAAAAACTGGATCTGCGGGCGGGAATTGCCACCGGTATGGTCGTTGTGGGGGTGGTCTCGTCAACAAGTCTTGGGTCGCAGGACTTTCTGGTCGGTGAAACCGCGAACCTCGCATCCCGCCTGCAAGGTCTGGCCGAGCCGGGCGAGGTGGTCGTTTCCGCAGAGACGTGGCGGTTGACACAAGGCGCATTCGAATTCGAGCCCCGTGGCAGCCACAACCTGAAAGGATTTGACAATCAGCGCACTGTCTATCGCGCCATTTCCGAAAGCGTCGCGACCAGCCGGTTCGATGCGCGTGTCGGACAGTCAGCTGTTGATCTTGTCGCCCGGGGCGACGATCTTTCAGTCCTAACGCAGCTTTGGAAAGATGCACAGGCGGGGTCCGGCAGGTTCGCGTTTGTCGGCGGCGCCGCAGGCATTGGCAAGTCGCGGCTGATCAAGTCCCTGTCTGAAACAATTGGCGTCAAACCCTTTACGTTGCAGTGTATTCCGCATCTGGCCAGCCTTCCGCTTCATCCGATCGTGGGAGAGTTGAGGCGGGTTTCAGGAGACAAGTCCGATGATAGCATCCGAGGCGCGATTTCCGACTTTGTTCAGGCCGCCTCTCGTCTGAGCGACGCGGATTTGCCTGTTCTTCTGGATATGGCCGGGGTCGAAACGGGCGCAGCGCCGGATCCGGACCCCCTGAAGAAGGCCCGCAAGTCGCTGGACGTGTTGTTGCGCAGCATTGGCAGCCTGTGCGACAGGCGCGGCACCTTGCTGCTGGTGGTGGAAGATGTTCACTGGGCTGACGCAACCACGCTGGACGTGCTGGAGGCGCTGGCATCAGGACTGGACGGGTTCCCGATACTGGTGGTCCTGTCGCATCGCCCTGAATATGAGCCGCCAGAGCATTACGAAGGCCGCGCGGCGCGCATCGATCTGACGCCTTTGGCCAGCAGTGAAGCCTCGGAACTGGTCCGGCGCGTGGCTGAGCCGTACAGTTTGCCGGTCATCCTGATCAGGCAGATTGTCGAGAAAGCCGATGGCGTGCCGCTTTACATCGAAGAGATGACAAAGGCGGTTCTGGACCAGCTGCCGCAAGATGCGCCGATCAACGCCGAGGTTCTGGATGCCCTGAGTATCCCCGCAACCCTTCAGGATTCGTTGATGTCGCGTCTTGACCGGATGGAAAACGCAAAGCCCATTGCGCAGCTTGGGTCTGTTATCGGGCGCAGTTTCACCTCGGCGATGATCCAGGCGGTGGCGCAGGAAGACATGGATGTGGAAAGCGCGCTGATGCAGCTGATGGCGGCTGGCGTTGTGCTGATCACGGGCGAAGCCGGAACGGCCACCTATACGTTCAACCACGCGCTGGTTCAGGATACGGCCTATAACTCGCTGCTGCGCGAAGACCGGCAGAAGGTTCACCTGAAAATCGCACGGGCCTTGCTGGCCGGACATAACGCATTCGGAAGCCCCGCCCCCGATACCGTGGCGCATCACTGCGACCATGGCGGGTTGAAGGATGAGGCGGTGTCCAACTGGTTTACGGCAGGCGAACAAGCCCTGTCGCGGTTGGCGAACCTGCCTGCGATCTCGGCCTTTCGCGCGGCCCTGCGCAATATCGGAACGATGCCCGCCAATGCCGAGCGTGATGGGTTCGAGCTTCGGGTGCAGATGAATATCCTGCCGGCTTACATGGCGATTTATGGATGGTCCTCCGATCAGGTCGGAGAGACAGCCGCCCGCGCGATGGAGCTTGCCCATGCTTTGGGCGATGGCGAAACCCTTTTTGCGGCCACCTTCTGCCGCTGGACCAATTTCTTTGTCGCGGGCCAGATGAACCGCGCAATGGAGATGGGACAAGCCCTGGACGCGATGGCCGGTATGAGCGGCGACACTGTTCCCAACGTGCTGGCAGCCCGCGCGCTGAGCTTTACGCATTACTTCCGTGGGGAATTTGCGGATTGCGAGCAGCAGCTTGACCGTGCCTTTGCCCTGATCACGCCCGAGCTGGACATGGCAATGATGCCAATGACCCAGTCCTCGACCACGGCGTCATTGCTGGCCATTCAGGGGTGCCTGCTGTGGCAGCAGGGCAAGTTCGATGAGGCGGAGGCCGCGCGCTTGAAAGCCATCGACGTCAGCCGGGCACTGAACCACGCGCCCAACCTTGTCTACATCATGGGCGCGTGCAGCATGTTCCTGCCCTACGCAGGCGAATGGGACCGGCTGGACGTCACTATGAAGGAAGCCCGCAAGATCGCCGACGAGGAAGGGTTCCTGTATCTTCACGCCATGCAGGATATCTACATGGGTCTTGCGCAGGCGGGAAAAGGCGACATCGAGGGCGTTCCGGCCCATATCGAAGCGTGCATGAACCTGATCTCAAAGTCTGGTGGAAACTTTACTTTTCCACAGAATCAGATTGTTCTGTCTGAGTTGATGATCGATCACGGAGATATTGATCAGGCCCTGGACCGGCTTGAAACCGTGTGTACCCCCGGTTGGGAACGAGGAGAAACGCTGAACAAACCGGAATATCACCGCGTGCGGGCCAAGGCCTTTGCTGCCAAGGGTGATCGGGACAGCGCGATTGCCGAGGTTGAACTGGCATTGGCGCTTGCCCGCGAATGTGGTGCCGTTGTTCAGGAACAACGCGCCGGGGCACTACTGGACAGTTTGACGAAAGCCGAATGAACGAGACGGACTGCCCGGCCAAACAGGGCAGTATCACCAAGAGGGATTTACAATGACCGATGCATTGGATTGGAACACCGAACAGTGGAATGCCGTTAACAAGGCCGTCCATGATGAGGCGCTGCGCGCGCGGGTGGCTGCGAGTTTTCTGCCGCTTTATGGGCCGCTGCCAGCGGACACGCAATCTGTTCCCCTGAACAAGCTGGATCTGATTGACAACGCGTCAGGCGCGGCCAAACGTCTGGAAGTAAATGATTATGACACCCTGCGGCTGACGACGGTTTCCGTCAACGTCTACCTGAAAGGCGCGCAGGTGGCTGATCCGGAACTGGCCGCGGCCATGATCATGTTCCGCCGGGCCGCCGCCGTCGTGGCCAAGGTTGAGGATGACATCATTTTCAACGGCCAGCCGGGCACCGGCGAAGCGCCCAGACATGCCGGTGGCGCACCTGCCGATCTGCCGCCGATCTACACCGTCAGCGGGGGCGGTAAATATCCGGGGCTGTTGGAGGCTGGCGAAGGTCAGTCCATATCGATCAACGGGAAGAAAAAGCCCTGTTCCGGCCCCGAGGTTTTCGAGGCCGTGGTCGCGGGCATCAATAAACTGGAAGCTCACGGATACCTTGGGCCTTTTGCCTGCGTGATGGGCAATGGGCTGTTTCAGGCCGTGACCACGCCGATTGAGAACTCGATGGTGCTGCCGCGTGACAGTATTCTTCCGTTCCTTGACGGCCCGCTGCTGCGATCGGGCACCCTGCCCGCAAACAAGGCTGCACTTGTATCACTGCAAGGTGCGCCGGTCGAGATTGTCGTGCCTTCGGATATCGCGGTGAAATATCTGCAAACCTCGTCTGACGGCGAACATATCTTCCGCGTTCAGCAGAAATTCCATCTGAGGATCAAGGAAGCACAGGCGATCTGCACCATCACGTGTTGACCGGAGATCTGGTCATGGGGGAGTTTACAGACCGGGGCGTGACATTGCGTTGGTCCGAGCTGATTAACGAAAATGGGCTTAATCGGGTGCTGATCGAAGCCGGACCCGCCGTGTCTTCGCATGACGTGGTGCGCGTGATCTGTTCCGAAGATGGCGGCCCCGAGCGCGCCATTCGCGGCTGGCCCTTGCAATGCGACCCCAAGACCGGGTTTCAGCAGTTTGCAGCCATGCTGCCATCTGTGACCCAGGAAAAGACATTGACCTGGCGACCGGTGCTGACGACCGGTGGTCGCGAATATGATCCCGGCCGCGGAAAGGCCCCCGAACCTGCGCCGCCACGCCCGGCAAAGCCAATCACGCAAGTGCCCGCGCTGGAACATGTGGGCAGGTTTGTGGTGCCGTTCAACGACGAGTTCTATCCTTCGGGTGAAACGCCCGACGGTATCTGGCTGCATTTCGGGATCAAAAACGGCGGAACAGTTGACGGGCCTCATCTGAAGGGGACGATCGATCCGCTGGGGGGCGACTGGATGCGCGTGCGGTCCGACGGTGTGGGGCTTTTGCACGCCCGAGCGCTTATTCAACCGGTTGAAGGAGGCGCGCCGATCCTGTTTGAAGATACCGGCGTGTGTGACTTTGGGCCGGATGGGTATGCCGGGCTGGCGAAGGGCAATCTGCCCGCCTCGGCCCCGGTCCGGCTGGCACCGCGATACCTGACATCAAACCCGAATTATGCCTGGATGAACAGGTTGCAGGGGTTCGGCGTCGGGGAAGCAAGCCTGTCCGATATCACCCTGCGCTTTGACGTCTATTCCGCGAAAGGAACATCTGATGGCTGAAAAGGTTGTCATACTGGGCGGTGGCGTGGCCGGAATGAGCGCGGCGCATGAGCTGATCGAGCGTGGATACGAGGTCGAGATTCACGAGCGCCAGCTGATCCCCGGCGGCAAGGCACGCAGCATCCCCGTGATGAAGGGCGAAGGCGATCACGGGTCCAAGGCGAAACACATCAAGGCGCTTGAACAATGGGCCGAGATGGACGGCGCCAGTTATCCCCCCGGTGTGAAACGCCCCTGGCTGCCCGGCGAGCACGGGTTCCGGTTCTTTCCGAATTTCTACCGCCATATCACCGATACGATGGCGCGCACGCCCTATTATGGCAAAGGCACCTGTTACGATAATCTGGTGTCCACCACTCAGGTTCTGGTCAGCCAGTTCGATGACCCAGGCATCATCGTTCCCGAACGGTTTCCCCGCACGCTGAAAGAC
The DNA here is from genome assembly GCF_059613425.1 of Ruegeria sp. BHSA123. Lineage (NCBI taxonomy): Bacteria > Pseudomonadati > Pseudomonadota > Alphaproteobacteria > Rhodobacterales > Roseobacteraceae > Ruegeria > Ruegeria sp. BHSA123. Next base: position 21,938 of record NZ_JBXWSL010000042.1, read on the forward strand.
GTGGCCGACGTGCTCAAGACGGTTGCATTCACGCTCTCGCCACGGGACCAGATCGCCTATGAGGATGTCGAACATTTCATCGCCTGCATGTGGCGCATCGCGACATCCTGCAAGGAGCGCCGGTTCGATGAATATGAACGCATCGGGTGGTGGGATTTCATCGGTGCCGAGCAGCGCTCGGAAGCGTATCAGAAGTTTCTGGCCATTGGCCTGACCCGTTCGCTGGTGGCCGCGAAGGCGACAACTGCCAGTACAAAGACCGTGGGCGACATTGCGGTTCAACTTCAGCTTGGTATCGCGACGCCCGAGCCGCATGGCAACCGGTTGTTGAACGGCCCAACAAACCTTGTGTGGATACAGCCGTGGCTGGATTACCTCAAAAGCAAGGGGGTCGTGTACAAGTTCAACTCAAAGGTCACGGGCATCGACTGCCAGGATGGCCGCATCGTCAGCGCGACGGTTGAACAGGATGGCGAAGAAAAGCAGGTCACCGGGGATTGGTTCATCAGTGCGATGCCGATCGAACGGATCGCGCCCCTCATCAC
>NZ_JBXWSL010000043.1:0-21824 GCF_059613425.1 Ruegeria sp. BHSA123
CGCCCGGTCCAATGATAGCGATCAATAGCAGCGCCCAGATCAGCGAGTTGATTGAGCGGGTCGAGACAATGACCAACAAGGCAATGGGGCGGATGAACAACGCCGACGGAGTAGTGTTGCGGGCCGCCAAAAAGGCAACCGGCACAGCCAAGCACAGAGCGATGATCGTGCCCAGAGTAGCAATGTTCAGGGTATCCCAGATCGGGCGACCCAACTTGGTGATATAGTCCCATTTGGGCGGCGTTGCTCGGGTCCATATATCGTTGGCGATACGGGGCGCGTCCCAGACAAAAAACCAGGTTGTCGATTCTGAAATGAGCTGCCAACAGTAGACAAAAATCGCTACGCCCAGAAGCCAGCCAAACCAGCGAACCAGGCTTTGGCCCGTCGTCCGCCTGCGCCAGATTTGTGTATCGTCGCGTTCAAGAACCGGCATTACTGAACCCTCGCGCGGATAATCCCCGAAAGGTATTCAAGGGCCATGACGATCCCGATGATAAGGATCAGAATGGCGGCTGCCGTGTCATATTCATATCGATCAAACGCAGTGTTCAGTGTCGCGCCAATGCCGCCTGCCCCCACCAGCCCGAGAATAGCGCTTTCCCGGAAATTGATATCGATCCGGTACATGGAAAGACCCACAAGCCTAGGCATGATCTGAGGCTGAACCCCGTAGTTGATCCATTGCAGCCATCTTGCACCAGAGGCCTGGATCGCCTCTGCCTGAACTTTGTCCATCGCCTCGATATCTTCAGCCAAGAGCTTGGAAAGAAATCCAATTGTCGCGAAGGACAGCGTCAGAAATCCTGCCAGCGGGCCAAATCCGAAAATGGCCACAAGCAAAATAGCAACGATAATCTCCTGCAGTGCCCGGCTTAACGCGACAATGCCGCGGCAAATTATGTAGATTGGCAACGGGGCGATATTACGTGCAGCCCCCAATCCAATCGGGATCGAAATCAGGATACCAACAACCGACGCGGCCACGGTCATCACAATGCTTTCCAGAAGGCCGGCCCAGATATCTGACCACCGTGAAATGAAATCGGGGCTGGTAAAGGCAAGGACGAACGCCCATCCCCTGTCCAGTCCCTCATAGACCCTTCCCCAATCAACATCGATGGTCATGAAAGCCGCGATCAGGTAAGCGAAAAACCCAAGTATCAATGCCCTGCGCAGCAACGTGTTTTTGATAAAGGCCGGTTTGCGCCAACCTTTTCCCAGCATGTCGTCAAGTTCTCTATGGCTCATTCTGCGGCCTCGACATCTTCATCCTCATCCACTTTTTCGATGGTCGCTTCCCAGTCTTCCTCGCCGTAAATCTCGGTCAGCTTTTCCGGGGTGAGCCCTGTTGGGAGACCATCAAAAACGATTTCGCCAAAGCGGAGGCCTACGACACGGGGAACAAACATCTGGGCTAGTGCCACGTCATGGATGTTGATAATGGCCGCCAGCCCACGCTCCTGACACAGCTCGGTGATCAGCCGCATGATCTGACGACTGGTTTTCGGATCCAGCGACGCGGTCGGTTCATCGACCAGCAACAACTTTGGGTTCTGGATCAGGGCGCGGCAGATACCGACCCTTTGGCGTTGACCACCCGACAACTCGTCCGCGCGTTTGTCAGCCATATGCAACAGTCCCACGCGGTCCAGAAGGCGGAAAGCCTCGTCCACATCGGACTGCGGATACCGCCGCAGAAAGCTGCGCCAGAAACCGACATACCCCAACCGACCGGACAATACGTTTTCCATCACGGTGAGGCGTTCAACCAGAGCATATTCCTGAAAGATCATACCCATTTCGCGGCGTGCTTTCCGCAACGCACCCGACCCGAGTTTGGTCAGGTTCATGTCATCCAGAAGAACACCGCCGCTTGTAGGCTCAACCAAACGGTTGATGCAGCGGATCATCGTCGATTTTCCCGCACCCGAGGGCCCGATCAGTGCAAGCACCTGCCCTTTGGGCACCTCAAGATCGATGGCCTTCAGTGCCTGATCTCCGGTCTTGTAGGTTTTCGTCAGCTTTTGAAGACGCAGCATAAAATGCCCCCGATTAGGGTGGATAGCGGGCCTTTTCAGGCCCGCCTGATTAAGCAAGGCTTATTGGCAGGCGTAGGAGACGCCGTTTGCCGCGTCAATTTTCCGAATGACGTCCCAGAATTCCTGGTAAGTCATCTCCAGAAATTGGCCCTCGTTCGACTTGGAAAACTCTGCTTCAAGCGTCGTCCCTTCCCACTCGAAGTTGAAGAAAGCATTGCGGATTTTCTCCTGCAATTCGGGCGTCAGGTTGTAGACAGTGCCAAATCCGGTGGTTGGAAAGGTCTGCGATTTGTAAATCGTAACAACATCTTCCTCCTTGATCACATCCCGCAAAATCATCCGTGCCTTTACCGAATTTGCAATCGATGCCGCTGGATAGTCCTTGTTCGCCACACCAAGGATCGAGTTGTCGTGCTTTCCCGAATAGACGGGTTCGAAGTCGCGATCGGGCAGAAGATCAAAGTCACTTTTCAGGATCGCCGACGGTGCTTTGAAGCCCGAGTTGGACGTGGGTGACGTGAAGGCAAGTTGCTTACCTTTGATATCCTCAACCTTTTCGATGCCCGAGCCTGGGTAGGTGATGATCTCCATTTCATAACCGAAGTTACCGTCTTTTGAGGCCATAATCGTAAACGGTCGGAACCCGGCACAGTTTACTGCCAGTGGGTTGGACCCGGTGTTGAAGCCCGCAATATGCAGGCGTCCCGACCGCATCGCCTCGATCTGGGCGGCGTTGTTTTGGACCGGAAAAAAGACCACATCCTTGCCTGTCTCAGCCTTCAGATGCTCTAGAAAGTCTGACCACGCGGTTTTGTATACGGCTGGGTCTTCGACCGGTGTATAGGCAAAAATCAGGGTGTCAGGATCAATTAGCTGGGAAGAATCTGTGGGGATATCCGCAATCAAATCCCCGTCGACGTCGCAAAACCGCTCGTCCAGATCACCCCTAGGGCAATCTTGCGCCGAAACTGTCCCGGAAAGCGACATGAGCGCAATTGCCGATGCCCCAACCAATAATCTGATGTCTATCTTCATGTTTTCCTCCCAGTTATGCGCGGTCTTTTTGCAGTCCGCTGTTCGTCATTCATTTCAGTGATTACGGGGCGACGAGAACATCGACCTCGGCACCGTTGATCGCGTTAAGCAACTCTCCTGTTGGTTTCGTGTCGGAAACTATGGAATCCAGGTTGGTCAGGTCTCCGACCTGAGACAGGCCTTTACGGCCAAATTTCCCTGAATCGATTAAAAGATGTCGATTTGCTGCGCGCGTCAGCATCATTCTTTTGACAGCCGCAAAGCCGCGCACGGTTTCTGAAGGGCCTTCGACCGAAAAACCTGATGAGCCGATCATGCATCTGTCGACATTGAACCGAGACAGGAATTCCAGCGTTTCGGTTCCGATCGTCGCAGATTCGGTTGCCAGATATTCTCCTGGACAAAGCAGAACCTCGGCAGCCCCATGGCCGAGGGTCATTGCCACCGGAATAGAATTTGTAATCACTGTGCAAGGAGTGCCGAGATAAGCCAATGCACGGGCCATCTCGATTGTGGTCGAACCGGAATCGATCATGACCGTTTCACCATCGCGCACCAGCCCCGCCGCGCTGATTCCTATGCGTTCGCGCTCCTCAATTCGCGCGTTGGCCCGCTCGTCCAGACCTGGATAATGCCCTTGTGCCGGGGCAGATGCCCCTCCGTGCGCGCGTGCGATCAGGCCGTCATTCGACAGAGCGTCGAAATCCCTGCGCACCGTCTCGTTAGAGACGTTGAAACGCTGGGCCAATTCATTGATGCGAACGTGCGGGCGAAGCTTCAACTCCAGCAATATTTGCTGGCGCCGGTCGGATTTCTTTACCCTACCCCGTCCCTTCTCAATCGTTTTGGCACGTGTTTTCGTTTTGGACATCCAACAACCCAATCAGGTTTCAAACCCCACTTTTGTGGGATTTCGGGCATAATGCAATAATTTTTGTTGCATAACCCTCAGTAGGTTGTGACAATTCGGAAGAGTCCAAAGCGCAAAGCAAGAATGATGAATTGAACCGGTTCAAAGTGAAAACCTAAGGACCACCGTTAACGAGTGAAGGCTATTCTGGGTGCGCTTTTGATACCGTGTCATTGAGGGCAGCATGAGCGACGGCAACATAACTGATCAGATTGCAGCACTTCCGATGCGCTGGGACAGGGATGGAAAACTGCACGTTCTGATGGTGACTTCGCGCGATACAGGGCGGTGGGTCATCCCAAAAGGTTGGTTGATGGAAGGAAAGAAACCCTGGCATGCCGCTGAAATTGAAGCACTGGAAGAAGCAGGTGCTGTCGGGGCAATCTCGAAACAGCCAATTGGTCATTTTTTCTATGACAAGCGCTTTGAGGGCGCGAGTAGCGTTCGCTGCCGCGTTACTCTCTATCCCATGGTCGTTGAAAAGTTGAAACGGCGTTGGAAAGAACGGGACGAACGGACGCGTCACTGGTTTTCACCAGGGAAAGCGGCAAAGCTGGTGGAAGAAAGAGATCTCTCAAGTATTCTGAAAAATCTGACGGGCAATCAGAACGCCCAGTCTGTCATTAACAAGCTTCGAAAAGCTGGATGAGAAAGCGCATGACAAAACAAAAAATACTGGGCGCAAAATAACCAAAGGGAGGAATGATAATGAAAAAACTTACATCCACGGCCGTCGGGTCGCTGATTGCAATAGCCGCATCTATGTCGGCAGCGCAGGCGGACAAGCTGACACTCTATTGCTCCGCGCAGGAAGACTGGTGCCAACTCATGGCGCGTAGCTTCGAAGATGCGACGGGCATCGACGTCAACATGACGCGTAAGTCGTCAGGTGAAACTTTTGCTCAAATCCGTGCCGAAAGCTCAAACCCGAAAGGAGACGTGTGGTGGGGCGGCACGGGTGACCCGCATTTGCAGGCCGCTGAAGAGGGCCTGACAATGGAATACATGTCGCCAATGCGCGACCAGCTTCATGATTGGGCGATTTCCCAGGCCGAGAGTGCCGGAAACAGAACGATAGGTATCTATTCCGGCGCACTTGGGTATGGCTATAACGCAGACTTGCTGGCGGCCAACAACCTGCCTGAACCCGCCTGTTGGAAAGACCTGCTAAAGCCTGAATACAAGGGCCACGTTCAGATGGCCAACCCGAACTCGTCTGGTACGGCCTATACGACGCTGGCCTCGATGGTGCAGATCTTTGGCGAGGATGAAGGTTTTGAGTTCATGAAAGGCCTGCATTCGAATATCAACCAGTATACCAAATCCGGATCGGCACCAATCAAAGCAGCCGGTCGTGGCGAGAACACGATTGGCATCGTCTTCATGCATGATGCGGTAAAGCAGGCCGTATCGGGTTTCCCGATCAAGGTCGTCGCGCCGTGCGAGGGTACGGGATACGAAATTGGCTCGATGTCCATAATTGAAGGCGCCCGCAACGAGGAAGAGGCGAAGAAGTTCTATGACTGGGCACTGTCGCCCGAGGCGCAGAACCTTGCTCTTCAGGTCAGCGCGTTTCAGGTGCCATCGAACAAGAGCGCGGAAACATCGGAAAGCGCGCCTGACATGAGCCAGATCAAGCTGATTGACTATGACTTCAAAAAGTATGGTTCCTCAGACGAACGGAAACGTCTGTTGCAGAAATGGGACGAAGAGGTTTCGGTTCTGCCGCAGTAAATGACTGACCAGACTTCAAAAAAGACCCGCCCGGTTCTGATCTTTTGGGTCATCGCCGGGTGGGCCGGGTTTTGCCTGCTGCCGTGGTATATGGTCGACGGCGGCCTGTGGTCATTCGAATGGCTTTTTGACGGCTACCCGTTTGACGAAGATTATGCCCCCGCTGCATTCCTGATCGCACAGGGTGAGAAGCTTTGGCTTGCCCCGCTGTTGATCGCCCTGACCTTACCCCTTCTGGTGTTGAAACGAGCGAAATCTGACCCGCTCTATGCCCGTGTTCTGATCCTTTCCGGTGCACTCGGCTTCGGCTGGTTGATCGCACAGGGCTTCGGGATTGGCATCAGGGGTTTCAATTTCAATTGGTTGGTAGCCTATTTTGGTGAACTTGGCGATCGCCAGTTCGGCATGGGCTATGGTGCAATGATTTGCGCATCAAGCTTTCTGTTCCTGTTGACCCAAGGCATTGCGGCAAGAGGTGCCATCAACGGTGACGTCTTTGTTGTCAGTGCGATTGGCGGTGTGATTACTATCGTCACCGTCTTTGTCTTTTTTCCGATCGCCAAGATGCTGTTCGCTGCTTTCGTCACTGAAGATGGCGCATATTCGATTGCTGTCTTCTTCTCAAAGTTCTTTGATGGCCGGCTTTGGGGGTTGGGGTGTTTTTATGGCGCCAGGTGCGGCGCGGCATGGAACTCGCTGTTTCTCGCCATCCTGGTTGGCTTCGTCACGACGGCCCTGGGTTTGTGCTTTGCACTGGTCGTGACCCGCTCGGGTTTCCGCTACAAGCGCATGCTGCGGGCTTTGACTGTTCTTCCAATCATCACCCCGCCATTTGTGATTGGGCTCGCGCTGATCCTGCTTTTTGGCCTGTCAGGCTCAGTCACACGGTTCGTCGCCGATCTGTTCGGCACGCAGCCAACGCGCTGGCTGTACGGAATGCCAGGCATATTCATCGCACAGGCCCTTGCGTTCACACCCATTGCATTCCTCGTTCTAATCGGCGTGGTGGAAGGCGTCTCGCCATCTATGGAGGAAGCGGCACAGACTCTCCGCGCCAGCAGGTGGCAAACGTTCAAGACAGTGTCCCTGCCTCTGATGCGCCCCGGACTTGCCAATGCATTTCTTTTGGGCTTCATCGAAAGTATGGCCGACTTCGGAAACCCACTTGTTCTGGGTGGGAATTTCGACGTTCTATCGACCGAGATTTTCTTTGCCATCGTAGGGGCGCAATACGACCAAGGACGGGCCGCCGTTCTGGCCATGGTATTGCTGTTTTTCACCCTTTCGGCCTTTTACGCACAGCGTGTTTGGCTGGGTAAGAAAAGCTATACAACCGTAACAGGCAAAGGCGACGCAGGCGTGCACCCTTTGATGCCGACAGGCCTTTCTGTTCCCGTGCTGGTATTCGCCCTTGGCTGGGCGGTGTTCACGATCATTGTCTATGCAATGATCATCTACGGCAGTGTGGTCGAGCTTTGGGGTGTCAATAACTCCCTGACCCTAAAGCACTACGTCACTGCATTCTCTGTTCGATTTGAAGAAGAGGGCATTCGTTGGACCGGCGCTGCTTGGGACAGCTTCTGGACCACCATAACCATTGCGGCAATTGCTGCACCTCTGACGGCGGCGGTTGGGCTGGTAACGGCTTACCTGTTGACCCGGCAGAGCTTTGCAGGAAAGAACACTTTCGAGTTTGGAACCATGCTGTCCTTTGCTATCCCCGGTACGGTGATTGGTGTCAGCTATATTCTTGCCTTCAACGTTCCGCCAATCGAAATAACCGGCACAGGCGTTATCCTTGTTATCAGCTTCATATTCCGCAACATGCCGGTTGGGGTCCGTGCGGGCATCGCCAGCATGTCGCAACTTGACCGCAGTCTTGATGAATCGTCGCTGACCCTTGGTGCAAACTCGTGGCAGACATTTCGTCGTATCATTCTGCCGCTGCTACGCCCCGCGATACTGGCCGCACTTGTTTACAGTTTTGTCCGTGCGATGACGGCGATCTCGGCTGTGATCTTTCTGGTCAGTGCCGAATACGACATGGCAACCAGCTATATTATCGGGCGGGTCGAGAATAACGACTATGGTCTAGCCATTGCGTATTCGACGACGCTTATCTTCGTGATGCTGGCAGTTGTTGCGTTGATGCAGCTGATCGTTGGTCGCACTCAGATCGGGCGTCGGATGACGCAGTCACGCACCAATGTTTAGGAGATTTTGACATGAGCCTGCAATCCAAGGCCGCGCCGGTACGGTTCGAGAACGTGTCGAAAGTGTTCGGCAAAAACGTTGTGGCTGTTGATAACATTAACCTTCATGTCGAAGCGGGAAAACTGGTCACGCTGCTTGGTCCGTCAGGCTGTGGGAAAACAACGACGTTGCGCATGATCGCCGGGTTAGAAATGGCAAGCTCTGGCAAGATTATGATTGGCGACCGGGACGTCACCAAACTGCCCGCAACAGATCGCGACGTATCAATGGTGTTTCAATCATACGCGCTGTTTCCCCACATGAGCGTGCTGGAGAACGTGATGTACGGCCTCACATTCTCGGGCTTTGCCAAGGATGAGGCTCGCAGCCGCGCCTTGCATGGCTTGCAATTGGTAGGGCTCAAGGGGTTCGACAATCGCCTTCCCTCCGAACTCTCGGGTGGTCAGCAACAACGTGTCGCCGTCGCGCGAGCGCTGGTTCTTGAACCACAGGTTCTGCTGTTTGACGAGCCGCTATCCAACCTTGATGCCAAGCTGCGACGCCAGGTGCGCGAGGATATCCGGGCCATTCAGCAAGACCTTGGATTGACGGTTGTCTATGTCACCCACGATCAGGAAGAGGCCCTGGCCGTCTCGGACGAGATTGTTGTGATGCGGAACGCCGCGATCGCTCAGATGGGTACACCTCGCGAGCTTTATGATGCCCCGAATGACCGGTTTGTTGCCGATTTCATAGGCGAGGCAAACCTGCTCAACTGTCAAATCATTGCAACTGACGGAGATATTGCAACGATCGAGATCGAAGGATACCGTCACACTCTGCCGCGTCGGGGTTTGACCAATGGGGCCGCGACCATCGCTGTACGACCCTCGCGCCTTGTGATTGGTTCTGATTACGGCATCGCCGCTACAGTGGCCAAGGCAACCTATGTTGGCGTGCGGATGGAATACACGCTGACCGGCGCATTTGGTCAGGTTTTTGCGGTCCACGATGATGTTGATGCACCGCTTGCACCGGGTACCGAAATCAGGATGGGGTTTGCGGGCAAAGGACCGGTACTTCTGCCTGACTAGATGCCGAATTTACTGATCATCACTCACCCCGAGGTCGTTATTGATCCGGATACCCCCATTACGGAATGGGGTCTGAGCACGACAGGTCGCTGGCGCGCCGCATCCTTTGCCGCCAGTGAAGCTATGGCCAATGTCAGCCATATCTGGGCCAGCAGCGAACGAAAGGCTCGCGACACTGGTGAGATTCTGGCTGCGCCCTTGGGGTTGCCCTTATATTTCCACCCGGATCTTGGCGAGAATGATCGGAGTGCCACAGGTTTCCTGCCACGGGAAAAGTTCGAGGCGGCCGCCGACGCATTCTTTGCCCAGCCGGACATTAGCTTTCGCGGTTGGGAAACTGCGGCCGATGCTCAGAGGCGCATTCGTCGTGCAGTGTCGGAGATCATTCGTGCCCATGGAGCCGGAGACCTCGCAATCGTTACACATGGCGCGGTCGGTACATTGTTGTGGTGTGAACTTTCTGGAAATCCGATTAACCGCCAGTACGATCAACCGTCACAAGGCCATTATTGGCAGGCAAGCCTGACAAATCTACGACCTTATTCCACTTGGTTATCAATGGCCTAGACGTTAAGCACCCCAAGCGTTCTCTGCGATTTCCAGCAAGCTTTCAAATACATCTGGCGTTCCGACGATCACACGCCCACCGTCGCGGATCATCGCGTCGGCGTCTTGATCTTCGACAACACCACCCGCTTCCGTAACCAACAATTGCCCAGCCAGACAATCCCAAGCGTTCATGTGTTCTTCCACATAACCCAGAAGTCGCCCGGCTGCGACATAGGCCAATGACAATGCACCACTGGCGTTTCTGTGAAACATGGAACCGCGCTCGATCAGCGCTGCGACCACCGGCACGACGTGGCGAGTTTCGATCCGGTTCGAATACCCCACAGAAACCGTCCCGTCCTGAAGAGCAACCCCAGAGGCCACGTGTATCGGTGAACCGTTCAGTGTCGCGCCCTCTCCACGTGTTGCCACAAAGGTTTCGTCCATATTCGGATCCCGGATCACACCGACCGCAGTGCGCCCTTCGGTGACACCGGCCAGAACAATCGTCCATACCGGTATGCCATTGACGAAATTCGTAGTTCCATCAATTGGATCAATCACCCAGTCAAACCCGCTCTCACCGGTGGCAGCGCCGTGTTCTTCGCCAAATATCCCGTCTTGCGGCCAGGCATCCATGATCTTTTGGCGAATGAAGGTTTCGACGTTTTTGTCCGCCTCACTCACCCAGTCCTGAGCACCTTTTTGATCGATGACCAGATTACTCCTGTCCAAGAAGTATTTCTCTGCAATCACCCCAGCTTCTTCACAGACCGCGATGGCAAAATCTCTGCGTTCCGAAAGACGATTCATGGCCTGTCCTTTTGTGTTTGTGTATCTAGGGCCAACATTGCGGTCCAAGCGGAAGGCTTGCAATGACTGAGTTGCAGCACCGTTCAATTCAATTCATGCCGCTTCGAGGTTGCCGAGCAATATGGACGTCATATCGGCGGTTATCACCCCGTCTATGGCAACAACATCCATTCCAGTCTGATAATCAACGTTGCTTTTTGTAATTCCCGACAAGTCCGCATCTGAATCCAAAAAGACCCATTGAGGTTCATGCGCAGTGGTTTGCCCAACGGCCACCTGCAAGATCGCCAGTGCATCCAGGGCATTGATGGTTCCATCTTGATTGATATCCGCCGCGATCAAGTTCTCCGCATCGGCAGGTCCCCATGTCGGATCGAGGCCAACCGAAATGCGTAACACTTGCAAGGCATCCAGGGCGTCGATCTCTTTGCTCGCCGTTGAATAATGTTTGACGACGTCCAGTCTTCCGGGGAAAGTGCCATCCGGAAGGTCCAAATCAAATTGCCCCTGATCGTCAGCCGTGACAGATACCGTGCCACCACCGTCAGGAGTGAACTTGATCTCTGCATCCGACAATCCGGGATTTGCAGATTGGCTGTCCACAGTGATTGGCCCAAGCACGCCATCCGAACTGTCGGGCGTCAAACCGCCGAAATCACCAAAATCAACCGGAATGTGATCGGGGCCTTCAAACCCGGCCCCGAAAATATCGGTACTGGTCAGCGATCCACCCGAAGCAGACTGAACCTGCACCACCTCGCCCCGATACTCTATCCGCGCCCCTTGAGTGGTGCTGGTAAAGGTCAGTTGCTGAGGGGACCGCAACAGCAAATAGTCGAACATGTCCAGACGGTCCACACCCGGTTGAAAATCCGTGATCGTGGTCAGACCGCTGCCCGACTGCATCACGAAAATGTCGGCCCCTGCCCCACCTGACATAGTCGTAGCACCTGTTCCGGCTATCAGTATGTCATCGCCATCTCCGCCAATCAGGGTGGTATCCAGAATACTGCCGCTCAGCATGTCGTCTGAGGTCGTCCCCGACACTGTTCCAAACCCTTTGTCCACGATCCCCAGATCATCGACAGGAACCGAAATTACAGTGACTCCAGCGTCTTGTTGCGACGTAACCAGAATCTGCAACTCATTGCCGACATGTGCAATGCTCAGCGATCCAACATTCTGCAATCCACTAGTCAAAGTGTCGGCGAAACTGTCCAGATAAACCAGCTGGCCTTCCGGAGTCAGCGTGAACAATGTAAGCCCATCGTCGCCGCCACCCGCCACGACGAATACGCGCCCGTTGATGTCCACGACCTCAAGGTCCTGCACTGATTCAAAGCGGGTCGTGAGCGAATCCAGAATATGGTCTGTGGCGCTCAGGCTGCCGTCAGCGTTCAATTGAAGCACACTGAGCGAGTTGCTGCCTGCACCCGCCACGATTACCCAGGGCTTGCCGTAGGCCTCGATCGTTTCGATGGCTGTCGGAGTCGAGATTCCAAGGGTTCCGAGGGCTGAACTGTTGTCAATCTCGGTCAACTGACCGGAAATGCTGTCGACCCGAAAAGTTGAGACTGTATTGCTGACCGCATCACTTGAGATCAGGAAATGGTCTGTTCCTGCGCGCAACGTCTGCATCGCGCCACTAGAGCCAGCAACAAGGCCAGCAAGGCTCAGCGTTCCGTCCTGATTAACAAGATATGTCCCGATTTGACCCGTTTCTTCATGAGCCATTGCTAGAACATCCATGGGCCCGATCGACACTTGAACAATGGCCGAGATATCTCCGCCTCCCGTCAGAGATCCGGTTTCAGTAAGGGTGTCCAGGGTGCCATCCGGGTTTAGGTCATATCCGACCAACCCGACCGCCATATTCACATCCAGTACAAGTTGTTCGGTTCCCGCCAGCGTTATTGGTGTACCACTGCGACCAACGTGAAACGTGATTGTGCCGCTGTAATATTCCGTGTCGACCAGTTGAGGCATCGCGCCCTCGACCAGCCTCCAGACCGCGACGCCGCCGCCCGGTCCGGCGACGGTATAAAGATACGTGGTTCCGTTAAGCGTTTTTAAAGCCGTATCGCCGATACCTGAATCGAGCGCCGCGCTCCCCGTTGCCACCACACCTTCGAATTGAAGCATCACAGCCACACCTCCTGCGCCACCCCTGGCCTTGACCAAAAGATGACCTGATGCACGGACCGAAACAAAAGCGGAATTGTGGTGAAAACGAGAAGTTCGATTTCAGATTAACTCAATTTTTCACTTTCGATCGCAACAGTAACCAGCGGGAAAGACAGATGAGCCAGCCGTTATCAGCGCGACATGTCTTCCTTTTCGGTGATCGCGGAAACCACATGTGAGGGTAAGATGACCAAAGCACCAGAGTTCAACAACCGTCCGGCGGCTGAACCTTCGGAAACGGACCGCAAGCAACACATTCGTCAGTGGATCGATGGAAAACTTGGTCGCTGGGCAGGGCGCGGCGCTGCCGGTGGGTTGATTTCAACTTTGATGGCCTTGCCCGCGTTATCACAAGCCACAATTGAAGAACTGTATGCTTTTCAATTCGCGGAAACCATTCCAGGCGTTCGCTCTGTCAAGTTGTTGAAGAATGGGGATGTTCTTCTAAAAATGGCCGATGGCCGCACAATGATTGTGGCGGCTGAAAACGTCCAGATCCTGGACAGCGGTGCCATCATGATCGCTGAGAATGCGGTTCAGGAGATTGCCCAGTTCAGCGCTGTGGAAGCAGGCGCGTCCGCAGGCGGCATCAGTGGTGCCGGCGCGGCGTTGGGCGGATTGGGTCTGGCCGGGGCGGCTGCGGCCGCAGGAGGTGGCGGCGGTGGCGGTGAAGACAGCCCCGTCGTATCCGAACCCATGCCGACATACACAAGCCTCAACCTCGCCGAGCTGCAATCCACTGCACTGAACAATGTCAGCACCAACGCCATCGCTCCCGAAGGGACTGCGACCATCGAAGTCACAATAGGGTCACTGGTGATAACCGTGACACCCAACCCCGATGGCAGTTGGAGCATCTCTCTGACAGCCGCCGAGGCCAGCGCGCTTCCACAGGGGGTGTCGACGGTGACCATCAGGAACGTGGATGGGTCGGGGGCTGAGCTGTCGACACAATCCGTTCAGTTTGACATCGATACGGTCCCGCCAAGCCTGTCAATCACCGGATTTTCTGACGGGCCGGTACTCAACCTGGCCGAACAGGCCACCGACCTGACGGTCACCGGTGTAACTGATGCTGAAGACGGGCAAATCGTAACGGTTTCACTGAACGGGCAAAGCTATTCCGGTACAGTTTCCGGTGGACAGTGGAGCGTAACCGTCCCGGCGGTTGACCTTAGCGCCTTACCTGACGGCGCAATCGTAAATGTAACGGCAGACGTGACTGACGCAGCTGGAAACCCGGCCGCACAGGCCAGCGGAAGCTTTGATACGGATTTCACCGCGCCAAGTGTTTCTCTGGATCCAGTTGCGGGTGGATCAATTGACCTGATTGATGTGGCTGGTGGCTTAACCTTAACGGGTTCCACCACGGCCGAAGACGGGCAAACCATCATCGTCACGTTCGACGGTCAGGTGTACACTGGTGCTGCGACAGGCGGAAACTGGACTGTCACGATCCCCAATTCCGACCTCGGCAGTCTATCCACCGGAACACCTGCTGCAGTTGTTGTGGCGGTCGAGGATATCGCTGGCAACCCGGCCGCGCCGATTCTTGTTACTGTACCTGTGGACCTGACCGGTCCCTCAATTTCGATATCTCCGCTTTCCGTCGGCGCAGTTCTCAACGCCGCTGAAGCCGCGGCAAGCTTGGCTATCAGCGGGACAACCGCCAATGTCGAAGATGGCCAGCAAGTCACCGTCAGACTGGATGGTCAAACATATACCTCGACAGTGACGGGCGGAACATGGACTGTTACTGTCTCAGCCGGTGATCTGGCATCTTTGGCCGACGGAGGCAGCTTTCAGATCACCGCAGATGTCAGCGACGCAAACGGGCTGACAGCCCCTCAGGCTGATGTGACACTATTGAAAGACGTCACAGCACCAACCCTCAGCAGCGACACATTCTCGACCGGCGCATTCATGAATGCTGCCGAAAAGGCGGTGGACCTGACAATATCGGGCGCAACGTCGGCCGAAGACGGTCAAGTCGTGACCGTCACTTTGAACGGTCAATCTTACAGTGCTACAGCAGCCGGAGGGTCTTGGAGCTCAGTTGTCCCTGTTGCTGACCTTGCGGCCCTCTCTGATGCCGCCACCGTGACGGTCACGGCTGACGTTTCGGATGCCGCAGGAAATCCGGCGTCACAGGCCAGCAACAGTTTCACGTCCGATTTCACACCCCCTACCCTGGGAATAACCGGTATTTCTGACGGCACTGTTATGAACGCTGCTGAGCAAGGTACCGACCTGATTGTCTCGGGAACCTCAGACGCTCAGGATGGAACGGTCATTACCGTGGAGGTCGCGCGCGCAGACGGAACAGTAGATATAAGCGGTACCGCAACGGTAACCGGTGGTGTCTGGACCTACACAGCCACATCGGCGGAGCTATCAGGGCTTCAGGATGCGAGCACCTACCACGTCACGGCTTCTGTTTCCGACGCGGCTGGGAATGGCAACCAAACCTCGACAAGTTTTACAACCGATTTTACGGCGCCAGCAATCACGATCGACAGTTTGCCGGTTGGCTCCGTATTGGATGTAACGGAACAAGCTACAGACCTGACAATTTCAGGCACGACGACCTCCGAAGATGGCCAAACAGTGTCTGTCACGTTTGGCGGGCAAACCTATACCGGTATTGCATCGGGCGGAACCTGGGCGATCACTGTGCCAGCCAGCGACCTAGGCGCGCTGTCCGACGGAACAAACCACACCATCTCCGCAACAGTTGACGATATTGCCGGCAACAGCTCGGTTGCGGCAAGCAGTTCGGTAACGACGGACTTTCGGCCTGTTCTGATGCTGGACGATATCGGCGTAAACAACGCAGTGGCCCTTGCCGACGCCAAGCTGTCAGGCATTACTGTCAGCGGTTCCTCTGCCGGGCTTTCAAACGGCCAGGTCGTGGATGTCTTGCTGAACGGCAGTTCCGTCGGTAGCGCGACAGTAACCGCGGACGGATCCTGGACACTGGCTGTCGCGTCGTCAGATTTCGCCGCCATAGAGGCTGGGGATGATCTTATTTTCTCTGCCCAGGCAACTGTTGCAGGGGGACCAGATCCCTTTCCTGTATCGGATCAGGCGGTTGCTCATGAGCCAGCTGCCTACGTGATCTCTGAAGTCGGGCGCAGTGGGTCAACCGTAACGTTTGCCATTTATGCCGATGCAAATCGTGACATCTCTGGTGGCCTGGCTTTTACAGCGGAGCTTGAGTTCGACTCAGCCGTTGCCACATTCGACATTGGATCAGACACGGAACACAGCGCGTTTGATTTGTTCCTGGCAAACCCAGGCACAGGTGACATCATCAACTTCGCTGGGGCGGCGACTGTTTTTTCTGATTTGTCCCAACCTCTTGTCACCTTCACGATGACAGTACAGGACGCTGCTCAACCCATTGAGTTAACGATAAAATCACCTGAAGGTGGCCCTGTTGCAATTCAGTTTGGCACCAATGGCAATGACATCCTAACCGCGGCAAACACGGATACAATCATTCGTGGCGGTGGTGGCGATGATAGTATTGACATCACCGAAGCTGGGCGGGACGTCGTTGTCTTTGAAGCCGACCCTAATAACAATGGCGTAGACAGCATAACCGGTTTCACAATTGGGTCTGCAGCAGATGTAACCGACGCCCTAATGTTCAGCGGACTGAATGTCGCCACGCTCCGCGGTGATGGTACGGGTTTCGAACTGCTTTCTGTCGGTGGCACATTGGGCATAGATACTGGATTTGTAGGCCTCGATACCGTTCTTGCGGACCTCAATGCCGTTACACTCGAAACGGCTGTAGAAAGCCTTGCCGGGGCATCTACAGGTGATGAGCTCTATGTGATGGCAACGGACGGAACGGACAGTGTTCTGATCAAAGTTGATTTCGTGACACCAGGCGACGCCAACGTCGAAACCCTCGCCACTTTCCATGGTTTGGGCGATCTCAGCGGCTTGACCGCGGACAACATCATACACACCGACCCAACCGGCGCGACCGCCTGACGCGGCTTCGAAACAAATTGGCGCCCATCATTTTCATGAGGCAGTTATGGCAAAGAATGGCTTAACCCCGATCACACGATTACGACATGGTCATCGGTTCTGGAAACGTTACACGTCGTTCGAATTCGCGCACGATATAGTCGACTGCCCGGTGGCAGAGGCAGAGATTCTTCAGGCAGCAGCCACTTTTCCAATCGCATTTTTGAAATCCGACCGGGGATTTTACCCTGTCGCAATCTTATCGATGACACCAGACAAACCGACGCCATTCGTGTCAGCGGAAGGGGATTGGCGTGCAAGCTATGTTCCTTCTGCACTGCGATGTGCACCGTTTCAATTCCTGCCACCTGAACTTCACGATAAAATCGGTGAGGGGGAGTTTGACTTGCTTGTCAACGAAAGCTTGGACTTGGTTACCGACAACCCCGAAGATGAGCCGTTCTTTGACAAAACCGGAGAGTTGGGGCCGGAACTGCAAAAAGTCCAAGCGTTCTTTCACACTCTCACAGCATCACTGGAGAACACATATCAATTGTGCCGTACGATAGCCGGTATGGGGCTTTTTTCTCCACTCGCCTGCGCACAAACGGACGAAAGCCTCGACGGTTACTTTGGTGTCAACGTGGGTGCCTTGCAGCAAGTTCCTTCAGCGCATCTGTCATTGCTCGCCATGAACGGTGGCCTGCGCCTCATATATGCCCACCAAGTTTCCTTGACCCATTTTTCGTGGCTATCGACCGCTCAATTGCGCGCCGAACAATTGGTCAACGGGTCGTCGCAAAGCGTACGATCTGATGCTTCAGATTTTCTAGAAGCGCTGGCCGCCGCCCAACAAAAAGAAAGCCTACTGGACCATCGGTGGCAGGAGGGTCAGTATGCGATTTAATGAGTATTCACTGCATCTTGTCACGCTCAGTCTGCTTTTGGTCTCGATTTCCGCCTGCACCCGCCCGCCCGATTTGACGCCAGTTGCGATGTCCTTTGCAGCCCAAACAGCCGGTGCCAGGGCAACAAAACCATCAAAAACACTCAGCCACAGCGCCTTCGGGCAGCGGGTGAAAAAGGCGGTCGAGAACAGCCCCAACCTGGCGCAAGTCAAATCCAGAATGGGCATCGCGAAAGCCAAACAAGACGCAGCTGAAGGCGCTTTTCTCCCGGAGATTTCGCTGGGGCTAAACGCACGATCTGAAAGGATTGCCTCAGATGTAGCGGATGTATCGCCGTATGTGAGGGTTTCACAATTGGTCTATGACGGAGGGGCGTCCTCAGGGGATCTGACCGCTGCGCGGGCACGTGTCTTGGAAAGCAGAGGCGATCAGATTCAAACAGCCTCATCCACTGCTCTCGCAGCTATCGAGACCTATGTACTTGTCCTCGATCAACGAAAGATTCGAAGCATCGCAGCACAGAATGTTCTAACACATGAAGAGCTTGTTCGCCAGATAACCGACCGAACAGAAAACGGTGTCGGTTCGAGTGCCGACGTTCTGGCAGCCCGGTCGCGCATGTCCGATGCGCGCACAAAGCTGGCTGATGCGCATGCGCGAACAGACCGCGCCGAAGCGCGATTCCGCGAGGTTTTCGGGGATGAGCCCGGCGCTCTTTCTGCACCAGTTCCGGCACCTGGACTGGAAAGAAGTGACATGCAGATCATAATGAACAGCCCTCAGGTTCGGCGGTCCGATGCAAGCCTACTTGCTGCCAAGGCAGAATGGTCCGCAGCGCATGCGCGTCGCAGCCCTGATGTCAGGGTCGCCGCATTCGCGAACCAGAATAACAATCGTGACGCGAACTTTGGAGTGGATCTTTCTTTCAATTACGAGCTGGACAGCACCGGCCAGCGCCGCGCTGCAATAGCAGCGGCGGAA
This sequence comes from Ruegeria sp. BHSA123, assembly GCF_059613425.1. Taxonomy (NCBI): domain Bacteria; kingdom Pseudomonadati; phylum Pseudomonadota; class Alphaproteobacteria; order Rhodobacterales; family Roseobacteraceae; genus Ruegeria; species Ruegeria sp. BHSA123. The sequence continues at coordinate 18,428 of NZ_JBXWSL010000043.1, forward strand.
TCGCTGGTCAAAGAGACCGAGTTTGCGCGCGAGCAGCTTATCCGCGAAATAACGCGAGAATTGGGTTTTATCCGTTCGGATCAAAAAGCGGGTGCCGATCGGTTACGAGAAGCCCGGATTGCCGTGGAGGCTAACGCGGAAAATGTCGTAGCTTCCCGCGAACAATTTTCGATCGGTCGTCGTAGCCTCATTGAAATTCTGGATGCACAGCGGGACTACGTTAATGCTCAGGAACGTTTGATCCTTGCGGAACAGAGCTACTTTCTGACCAATTATGCAGCCCTAAGCCTGACTGGGGACATACTCGACCTGCTCGGGGTTTCATTGGGCGACTGGGGCAATACGCAATGAACGCATCCGACCCTGCCCCCAATGCTTCGCTGCTTACACCGTTTGAAGCCTGTCTGTTGAATATCTCGTCGGCACTTGAACGGCCATTGAGTCTCGCGGCGCTGCACGCGGCGCAAAGTGGCGCAGACGGGGATCTGACAATACGGGACATTCTCACCCTCGCGCAAAAGGCGGGTATGCAGGCGGGGTATGGGGCAAAGCGCCTTTCCGATTTGGATAACAATCTGACACCCACCCTGTTGCTGTTGGCAGAGGGTAAAGCCGTTGTCTTTCACGGACGAAGGCAGAAGGGTACTTTATTGGTCTTCGACCCAGAGTTAGGCGAAGGTGTCGGTGAGATTTCTGAAGACAGGCTGGCAGCCTGTTATACCGGTTACGCAATCCTGTTCCGGCGCCATCACGACGGCGAAGCATTGGGGGTGTCCGGTTCACATGGCGGTCACTGGTTCTGGAACGCACTAACCGCAAACCGGTGGTCATACATTTAGGTCGCGCTAGCAGCGGCGCTGGCAAATCTTCTTGGTTTGTCCACGTCCGTATTCATCATGGTGGTCTATGACCGGGTATTGCCCAACGAAGCAACGGAGTCGCTGATCGCTTTGACCGTGGGTGTGGCGTTGGCACTGTGTTTTGACTTTACCCTCAAGTTGCTGCGGGCGGGGTTTATCGACAAGGCCGGGCAGAAAGCCGACTTGTTGATGGGCCGGCGCATTTTCGACCAGTTGCTGAACATCCAGATGAAATCGCGCACGGGGTCTACCGGTGCCATGACCAGCACCATTCGCGAATTTGAAACTCTGCGAGAGTTCTTTACATCCGCGACGCTGGTGGCCGTTGTCGACCTGCCGTTCATTGGATTGTTTATCCTGGCGATCTTTCTGGTGGGCGGACAACTGGCTTTGATCCCTGCACTGGCCGTACCGGTGGTGCTCCTGACAGGTTTGGCGGTGCAACCAGTTTTATCAAGGATGGCGGAACGAAGCCTGTCCGACGGGCAGTCCAAGCAATCAGTTCTGGTTGAGGCTGTCTCGGGACTTGAAACCATTAAAACAACGGCAGCAGGCCGAAAAATGCGCGCACGATGGGAACAGGCCATCGAACAGCAATCAGCGCATGGTGCGCGAAGCCGGACTGTCACGCAATTTGCCCTGAACCTGACCGGTTTCACCCAACAGGCCGCGCAAGTGCTTGTTGTATTTCTTGGTGTTTTTCTGATCACTGACGGGCAGGCCAGCATGGGTGCCCTGGTCGCTTCGGTAATGTTGACTGGACGGGCGTTGGCCCCTCTGGGTCAACTGGCGCAGACTTTGACGCGCGCAAACCAGGCCAGATGCGCCTATCGCAACCTCAATGCGCTAATGCACGCAGAAAGCGAACGCCCGGAGGGGCGCACATGGCTGACCCGATCTGATTTCAAAGGGGCAATTGCCTTTAATAACGTGTGTTTTTCGTATTCTGACCAAAGCGAAGATACCCTGCGAGGCGTGTCTTTCACTATAATGCCTGGTGAGAAAGTCGCAATTCTAGGTCAAATCGGATGCGGGAAAAGCACGATTGCGCGCCTGCTATTGGGGCTTTACACGCCACGAGTAGGCTCGGTCATGATCGATGGGCTCGACATACGTCAGATCGACCCAGGTGACTTGCGGCGCAATATTGGATCTGTCCTGCAGGATGTCTGGCTTTTTTCGGGGTCTGTCCGGGAGAATATCGCCAGCGGTGCAGTCCGACCCAGAGATTGCGATATAGTCGAAGCCGGTCGTATTGCCGGTGTCGAAGAATTCGTGAACAGCCATCCGTCGGGCTATGACCTTCAACTCGCGGAACGCGGTGAGGGGCTTTCCGGGGGTCAACGGCAAGCAATCGCCCTTGCAAGGGCACTTGTCGGGCGTCCTCCGGTTTTGCTTTTTGATGAGCCAACCAGTGCGATGGACGTCAAAACCGAAGCCCAACTGGTTCAACGCCTGAGTACGTCAACCTCCGGATCAACCCTGGTCATTGTAACGCACAGAACCAGCCTGCTGGAGCTTGTGGACAGGGTTATCGTTCTGGAAAACGGAAAAATCGCAGCTGATGGACCCAAGAGCTTACTGACGCAGCACATGCGCCAGAAAGGGAGGCACTTGAATGTCGCAGCATCCTGATCTGGCGAAGTTGGCGCGCGAAATGCAGGGGCGCTCTCCCGTTCGTGGTTCATTGCTCTTGCTGTTGATCCTGTCCTGTATTGTCTCGGCCGGGTTGTGGGCACATTTGACCGAGTTGGATGACGTAACGCGCGTCGATGGGCGGATCGTGCCTTCGGGAGACATACAGGAGATCGACGCCGCCGAGCCCGGCGTGCTGCGGTCGCTTCATGTGCGCGAAGGCCAGTTGGTCGACAAAGGGGCATTGTTGATGGAACTGGACGCCACACAAATCGACAGCCAACTTAGCCAGGAACAACAGCGCGCTTTCGGGCTGCAAGCCCGTGCACAACGTTTGCAGGCAGAAATTGATGGAACACAATTAAGTTTCGATGCGCAGCTGATCGAAGGTGCACCCAGTGTCGTGCGTTCGGAAACTGCATTGTATCAGGGTCGACAAGCAGAGCTGGCGGCAGAAATCGCAATTTTGGAACGTCAGCGTGAACAAAAGCAGCGAGAACACGAAGAAGGTGTAGTGGATCAGGTGACGGCAGAAGAAACCCTAAATGTACTTGGGGAGGAGCGTGCAATCATTGCTCCGCTTGTTGAGCGGCAAATGGAACCTGCGACAACATTGCTGGCGTTGCGGCGCAGCGAGGCTGAGTGGCGCGGTCGCAAGGTCCGGGCCGAAGCCGTGACCAACAGGTTGCAAACTGGTTTGGATGAAATCGACGATCGGATTCAAGCTGCTCATAGCCGATTTCGAAGCGCTGCACTTACTGAATTGGCTATTGCAACTGCGGAACTGGCGGCTTTGCAACCCGCCTTGCCAGCCCTACGCGACCGGGCTGCACGAGCGCAGGTTCGCTCTCCGGTTCGCGGTATCGTCAACCGCATCCACCGAACCACCATTGGAGGTTTGG
>NZ_JBXWSL010000044.1:0-21762 GCF_059613425.1 Ruegeria sp. BHSA123
ACAAAGCGTCAGCTTCCTTGCCGAACGGCTGACGTCGATACCTGCATGGGTTACAGGAACGCTTGTCGGCTCTGCCATAGTAGTGTTTGCCCTGACAAATGATCGTTTTCGTAAATCACCTGCGCAGGTTTTTTGGGGTGCGGCGGTCGGATTGGCAGTCGTTTCAGGCTGGCTTGGCACCAATTGGGTAGCCACACACGGGTTTGACGGTGAGACCTTGCAGACACACACGTTTGCCGCGCCTTTGGGTGATACCGTGTTCTATCTCATGACCGCCTCAGGCAACACGCTCTCGTTTGCGGTCGGTTCGGTTTCAGGGGTTCTGATTGGTACTTTCCTGGGGTCATGGTCAAAAGGTCATTTCCGATGGGAAGCCTGCGAAGATCCACGTGAGCTTAAGCGGCAGATGTTGGGGGCGGCGATAATGGGGCCCGGGGCAATAATTGCGGTTGGATGCAGTGTCGGGCAAGGCATCTCCGCTTTTTCTCTGCTGGCCTATAGCGCGCCCATAACCTTTGCGGCGATCTTTGCCGGAGCAGCTCTTGGCCTGCGACAGCTTGTGTCAGGATTGTCTTTCATTCCCGAACGTTAAGCCCCACCACACGCTGCGGTTTCTTCGAACAGTCCCTGCGCAGGTTTTCGGTGCACGCACCAAGCATCGAAAACCTGCAACAGACCTTTCGATCAGCCATTGGCCATGATGGAATCCAGCGTGTCGTGTTCCGCTACAAAATGGTCTGGTGCGACTTCTTGCAGCTTTGGAACATAATCACTGTGACCGTTGACCAGTCGGCTGGGCAAAAACCGCAACGCGGCTTTGGGATCCAGCGGCGATGGCAGCTCACCCGGCAGTTTAAGGCGCTGCCGCGTCCGCTCTACATCCGGGTCCGGTATCGGCACGGCCGAGATCAGTGATTGAGTATAAGGATGGATCGGCTCCGAGCAGATCACCTCTCCATCACCCATTTCCACAATCCGACCAAGATACAGAACCATGATCCGGTTCGATACCGCACGCACAACCGACAAGTCATGGCTGATGAATATCATCGACAGGCCAAATTCCTGCTGAAGTTCCTTTAGCAGCTCGACAATCTGTGCCTGAATGGAAACGTCGAGCGCTGAAACCGCTTCGTCACAGATAATCAGCCTGGGCTTGTTGATCATCGCCCGTGCAATGCCGACGCGCTGGTTCTGCCCTCCGGACAGCTCGTGCGGGTAACGGTTGATCATGTTGGCCTGTAGACCAACCCGCTCCATCATCTCGGCGACCATCTGTTTGCGTTCCCGGTCCGTCAGATCGGGGCGGTAGGTTTTCAGCGGCTCAGCAATCGACGCAGAAATGGTCATGCGTGGATCAAGACTGGCCAACGGGTCTTGGAACACGATCTGCAGGTCCTTGCGGTATTTGTTCAGCTCGGATCGCTTCAAGCCGACGATCGGATGGCCCAACCAGCTGACGCCGCCCGCGCTGGGTTCGATCAGTTGCAAGACCGCGCGCGCCAGTGTCGATTTTCCGCAACCGGATTCGCCCACGACACCCAGAGTTTCGCCCTTGCGAATATCAAAGCTGACACCGTCGACAGCTTTCAGCGGAACCTTGCGCCCGAACAACCCGCCAGAGACATGAATAGGGAAATGAACCTTGACATCATCGACCTTGAGAAGGGGTTCTTCGGCCTTTTCCAAAGCGCGCGGTGCGTCGCCGGAATCAATCCGGGGCATCGCCTCCAGCAGGGCCCGCGTGTATTCATGTTGCGGATTTCGGAACAGCGCGCGTGTTTCACCGGCTTCGACGAATTCACCCATCCGCATGACCTGAACCCGGTCGCACATGCGCGCAACGACGCCCATGTCATGCGTGATCAGTGCAATTGCGGTGCCCTCATCTTTTTGCAGGTGAACCATCAGGTCAAGGATGTCTGCCTGAACAGTAACATCCAGCGCTGTCGTCGGCTCGTCCGCAATAAGCAGTTTGGGGCTGCACAGCATCGACATCGCAATCATCACACGCTGCCGCATTCCGCCGGATAATTCGTGCGGGAACTGGTCCAGACGACGGCCCGCTTCGGGAATTCGCACCCTGTCCAACCACTCCAGACAGCGCGCGCGCGCCGCGGACCCCTTCAGGCCCTCGTGGACCTGCAGCACTTCGCGCATCTGCTGCCCAATCTTCAGATGTGGTGTCAAAGCGGTCAGAGGATCCTGAAAGATCATGCCAACATCATCGCCGCGGATCTGGTTCAGCTTGTTCACTGGCAGGTTCAATATCTCCTGACCGTTCAGCTTGGCTGACCCGCTGGCGTGTCCGGCAGAGGGCAACAAACCCATAGCGGCCATGAAAGTCTGGCTTTTGCCGGATCCACTTTCACCAACGATACCAAGGCATTCGCCCGGATTGATATCAAAACTGATATCCTTGACCGCCTCGACGACACCATCGGGGGTGTCAAACCGGACGCTCAGGTTCTTTACGGAAAACAGACTCATATCAGCGGTCCTTCGGGTCCAAAGCGTCACGCAGACCATCGCCGATGAAGAACATCGTGATGATAATGGCGACATAGAATGTCAGCGGGAACATCAATTGCCACAGCGTTCCATAGCCCATGGTTCCCGCCCCTTCTGCGATCAGTCTTCCCAGCGACGTGTAAGGTTCGGAAATTCCCAGACCCAGGAATGAGATGAAGCTTTCGGTCAGGATCATTTCGGGCACCAGAAGCGACGCATAGACGATCACGACACCCAGCAGATTAGGCAATATATGGCGATACATGATCGTGAATTCACTGACGCCCGCGGCGCGAGCAGCCTCGATGAATTCGCGGTTCTTCAGGGCAAGCGTCTGCCCGCGAACGATACGTGACATGGTCAGCCATCCAACCGCGCCCAGTGCGATGAAAAGCGTGAAGAAGGATCGCCCGGCAACAACCAGCAGAAGGATGATGATCAGAGTTGTCGGGATAGCCAGAAGGATGTCGACAAAACGCATCATGGCGCCATCCGTCCGACCCCCAAAGTAACCGGCAGTAATGCCATAACACGTACCAACGATCAGAGCGGTCGCCGCCCCGATCAACCCCACAAGCAGGGACGTCGTGGTAGCCTGAATGACGCGGCTGTACAGATCGCGCCCCAGATCATCGACACCGAAATAGTGACCCGTTTCCATCGACGGCATTCCCATGCCCCGGACATCGCCCATGACATTCCAGTCGATCTCTTCATTGCTCCAGACCGCAAAATACGGGCCAAGGATTGTGAACAACACGATAAGCAGCAAAATGAACACACTGGCCATTGCCGCTTTGTTTCTTACAAAGCGCATGCGCGCGTCCTGCCAGAGCGAACGCCCCTGAACGGCTGTATAATCGGTGATTTCTTCGGCCAGATGCGCGGCTTTTTGTGATTTTCCTAGCATATCCAGCCCCTCAGTAGCGGATCTTCGGATCGAACCAGGCATAGGCCAGATCGGTCAGCAGGTTTACCAGAACGGTCAGAACGCCATAGAGGATCGTAACCCCAAGCAGCACAGCATAGTCGCGTGACAAGGCCGAGCCGACATAAGCCTGCCCCAGACCACCGGTCGAGAAGTAGATGTCAACAAAGACGGATCCGGTCAGCACATAAACAAACACCGGCCCCAGATAAGATACGACCGGCAGCAAGGTCGGCTTCATCGCATGGCGCCAGATCACGGTTCTTGTCGGCAGGCCCTTGGCACGGGCGGTTCTGATAAAGTTCGAATTCAGAACCTCCAGCATTGAAGACCGGGTGATCCGTGCAATCGATCCCATGTAAGATGTCGCAAGGGCGATAACCGGCATGATCAGATAGGGCCATTGACCACCATTCCACCCACCGCCGGGCAACCATCCCAGCCACAGGGTGAAGGTCAGGATCAGGATCGGACCCATGATGAAGTTGGGCAGCGCCTGCGCTGCAATCCCCAGCCCAACCGCAAAGTAGTCGATCCAGCTGTTGTGCCGGATCGCGGCGGCAATCCCCAGCCCGATGCCAACCACAGTAGCGACCAGAAAGGACAGCGACCCATAGGTCAGCGAGATCGGAAAGCCCTGCGCGATGATGTCGTTCACATCGCGGTCCTTGAACTTGAAGGACGGTCCAAAATCGAAATGCACAACGATATTGTACAGATAGTCCCAGAGTTGCTTCCACAACGGCTGGTCCAGACCATACCGCGCCTCGATATTGGCCAAAACCTGCGGCGGCAACGTCCGTTCCGAGGTAAAGGGCCCACCGGGCGCATAGTGCATCAAAAAGAAACAGGCGACGATCAGCAGCAGGATCGTCGGTATGGCGGTCAGGACCCGCCGAATGACATAGGCAAGCATTCAATGCCCCCAATAGATGGCGCTGCCCCGAAGAAAACTTCGGGGCAGGTCATGGTCAGAAGATGATTACTCGGCGATTTTGTAGAGGTTCTTGGAATACCAGTTTTGCTCTACGTTTTTGACCGGCCAGTTTCCGACATCGCTGTCCATCATGTAGACACCAGCATAGTGATAGATCGGGATAACGGGGGTTTCCTGAGCGATAATACGCTCGACCTCGGTGTACAGCGGTGCCGGATCGTCCGAAGTTTTGGCTTCGGCCAACAACTCGTCCACACGGGCATTGTTATACTTGCCGTCGTTGTAGCCCGAATCCGACTGCAACAGGTCAAGAAAGGTTGAGGCTTCGTTATAGTCGCCACACCACGCGCCGCGGGCCAGATCAAAGTTCTGGTTGCCCCGCTCTTCCAGGAAGACTTTCCATTCCATGTTGGCCAGTTCAACATTGGCGCCCAGTTTTTGCTTCCACATCTGACTCAGCGCGACAGCAACTTTCTTGTGGGCTTCCGAAGTGTTGTAAACCATCGAGAAGGTCAAAGGGTTATCCGCACCAAAGCCGGCCTCGGCCAACAGTTCCTTGGCCAGCTCATCGCGCTCGGCCTGGCTCATTGACGCCATTTCAACGACCGGAACCGTAAAGCCTGCGGTTGCTTCTGGCACGAATGTATACGCGGGCGGCTCGCCACCGGCCTTGATGTTCTTGGTGATGATGTCCCGGTCAACGGCTAGCGACAGAGCCTGACGAACTTTGGGATCCTTGAATTCTTCAGGGCCGCTGTCAGACACGTTAAACGTGTAGTAATAGTTGCACAGGCGCGGGAAGCTGATTGCCTCGCCCGGATGCTCTTCTTGCAGACGCGGGAATTGACCGGCAGGAACTTCGGTCCGGTCCAGTTCACCGGCCAGATAGCGGGTCAGGGCTACGTTTTCATCATTGATGACCAGTGCCACAACCTTGTCGATGATGGTGTTGTCATTGTCCCAGTACATCTCGTTGCGCTCACGGACCGAACGTTCCTGCGGCAAGTGCTCGGTCAGAACATACGCGCCATTCGACACGATGTTTCCCGGTTTGGTCCATTCATCACCAAATTCCGCGATCACCTTCTGAGGTGCCGGGAAGGTTGTCGAATGCGTCGTCATCTGCGGGAAATACGGCAGCGGCGCGCTCAACGTGACTTCCAGGGTTGTGTCATCGATGGCTTTGACGCCCAGATCATCAATCGGCTTTTCGCCTGCGATGATTGCCGAAGCGTTTTCGATCGACATCAGCTCCATGAACCACGCGTAAGGAGAGGACAGTGCCGGATCAACTGCGCGTTTCCAAGCAAAAACGAAATCTCCGGCGGTTACCGGGTCGCCATTCGACCATTTCGCATTGTCGCGCAGTGTGAAGGTGTAAACCTTCTTGCTGTCATCGACGGTGTAACCTGTTGCAACGCCCGGAACCAGATTGCCATCCTCATCCTGGTTCATCAGCCCTTCAAACAGGTCACGTACAATTTCAGCACCGGAAACGTCTTCGACAACCTGCGGATCGACCGAGCTGTGCTCGTCCAGAATGCGGTAGGTAAAGGTCTGATCGTCCGCCAGCGCTTCGCCGGTTTCAGGATGCGTGCCAGCGGCAAACGCGGCACCTGTGATCATGGTCGACGACAAAAGCCCCGCCACTGAGTTCCGAATGTATCTGTTCATGATTTCTCTCCCATAAGTTCGTCGCTGCGCGGCCCCACTTGATCGGGGTCGCACGCAGCAGCCGGATTAGACCGACGCCCGCTGAGACTTCGTTCATTTCGATTTTGATTTTGCCAATTCGCAAGGAACACTGCGTCGCAGCTTTCTTGGTTTCTGTCGGTAAAGAAGTTGCGAAAGTTGTCTTTCGCTGCCGCAAACCGTGACATCTTTTGGCTCTGGGATAAAGCCTTGATGAAATTTCAAGCAACCATAAGCAGAAATATCCCCAACGACCTGTCGCTGGCAATTTTCTGAGGATCGGCCCGGTTTTCGTGACATTTTCGTGAAGCCACGCGGGTTCCGAACGATCCCTCGTGCCCGAATGGCAACCGCATCCCGGTCTCCGACAAACCAAAACGGCGCGAATCAGTGGCGACGTTTTAACAATCCTGCAATCCGTTACCCGTCACGCGTGGTTTAGAATATCACCGGTCAGAACGTTGAGCTTTGCAAGCCCCTCTCGCAAGTGGTCTTCCGGCAGGGCAGAGCTGAACCGAAAGTGGCTTTCGACCCCGAACCGTGTGGGATGTGTCGCAAATTTTTGGGACGGCCAGAGTAAGCGACTTACTGGATATACTTATCCTGCTATCTTGGCGAATAGCTGAAAGCCGGAAGTCGTATCGCCTGAGAATGCCGCTTCCGGATCATGTTGGCGACCTCGATACCGTCCAAAGTCGCCGATGCGGATCTGAATGATTTGAACCTGCACATGTGTCGTACGCGACGCTTAATAAGCCGATGATCCTGTTCGATCAGGTTATTATCCGGCATGAATGATCGCGACGCTTCAATCGGAGGTTCCGAAGACTTCAATGTGGTTTATTATTGAACCACCGGGATTGGGGCGTTGGGAGCACGAATGGCGGATAACAATATCGTGGAACAGGACCACCGTTTCATCAAGAGACGCACGCGGCCAATGATGGGGTTCAAGGCCTTCGCTTCAGCGGCGGCAACGCTCGACGGAATCGAAGCGTCGCATATGATCCACAAGGACCAATTCACACCCAGACTCTGTCCATTTCAGCAGTTCGCTGAGCTCGCCACCTGACTCATAAGCGATTGCTGAAACAACTCAGCGGGCTCAAATCTTTGCAACAGAACCATGATGATGCGCGCGTTTTCAAGGATTGCGTCCAATGCCCGGGCATGGTGCCTCTGCCTGGCGGAGAATACCATATGGGATCTCCAGACGGCGAAGCCGGTCGCGGCGTGGACGAAGGGCCGGTACATCTTGTCACAGTTCCGGATGGACTCTCGGTCAGCCAGTTCGAGATCACCTTTGATGACTGGCAATTCTGCCAGGATGCAGGCACCTGCACGCTTGACCCGGCGGATGTCGACTGGGGTCGAGGCGCAAGGCCCGTCATCTAGTGAGCTGGTATGACACTGCGCAATACCTAAGCTGGCTGACGGGGGTTTCCGGACATCTCTACCGGCTGCCGACCGAAGCCGAATGGGAGTATTTCGCCCGCGCTGGCACAACCACCCCCTATCATACAGGCACAGAATTACTGGCAACTGACGCAAACTGGGATATCAGAACAACCGCTGACCGGATCGCCAATACAACCGTGGCCAAGACCGTCCCGGTTGGGGAATATGCGCCAAACGCGTTCGGACTGCACGACATCCACGGCAATGTTTCCGAATGGGTGCAGGATTGCTATGACGAATCTGCCTATGCCGAATTCAGTGACTACCCAAAGCCTCGAACAGGAGAACAGGGTTGCCGCCGTGTTGCGAGAGGAGGAACCTCTCACTACTCAATGACCTACGCCAGATCCGCCAACCGATCTGCATTTGATCCCAACCTCAGATCGTTCGATGTAGGCTTTCGCGTAGTGCGCGATGACTCAGGATGATTCAGAACGCCGATCGAGCCGCATGATGAGTTCGCCCGTTTTTTCACCCGATCTGAAAATCGGGATCAGGACATGCGAACAGCGATAGAAAATGAGTACCCTTTCCGGTAGGGTTTGCGGTCATACACGGAGATTCCTAAGCAGCTTACCAACAGATTCTTTCGATGACCGTACTGGACGCACACATCAACAACGCTGCATTCTGCGACGCTGTTCTTGCACAGTTCGACGCCTGGGTTGAGGATGGTACGATTAAAACCTAAGCCAGAACGACCTTACAACTGACCCACAATTCCCCGCAGAACCGGGTCGGGAAAAGTTTGCGGCCATTCCTGCCAACCGCTATCAACATCCAGACAAGGATGAATGGCGATCGCTTGATGGTAAATAAAACGGATACTGAAAAAGAAGTCGGACAGACTCTGCAAAGGTTGCGGCAGGAGCGTAATCTGACGCTGGCGGATCTGGCCACCCGGGCGCAGATTTCAACCGCGATGATCAGCCGGATCGAAAACGGGCATGTATCCCCTTCACTTGGCACGTTGCAATCATTGGCGGATGCTCTGGACGTCGCGCTGATGGCGCTGTTTGCACATTCCGAAGTGGCAGCTGATGTGCATCATGTCAAAGCGGGCGACGGGTTGCCATCGCGGCGCATCACGCAGGGCCACGCACATGATTACATGTTGCTGGGCAAACATGGCGGGCCCGGTGGCACGTTTCAGTCTGCCCATATCACCATCTCACGTGACCAGTCAGAAAGCCTGCCAAGCTATCAGCATGAAGGGTACGTCTTTCTCTATATGATCAGGGGCACGGCGGTCTATCGATGCGGGACCGAGGATTTTACGATGGCCGCCGGAGATACGCTGAGCTTTGACGCCAAGCTGCCTCATGGCTTTCATCAAATCCTGTCAAATGCGATTGAATTCATCACCGTTTCAACACGTCCGCAGTAAGCAGGCATCACATTCCGGCGGCATCGGGCCGTATAACCCACCGGAACCATTTCATATTCCTATATTATGTGAAACTATGAATAATCCGACCGTAAATCTCAATCAGGCCTAGTCCCCGCATGAAGATCACTTTCAAACAGGTTGACGCTTTTCGAACCGTGGTTTCGACCGGAACCGTGACCGAGGCGGCGGCGATGCTGGGTATCTCACAGCCCGCGGTCAGTCGCCTGATTTCGGACTTTGAGGCCGAAGTTGGATTTCGGTTGTTTCAACGCTCGGGCCGGGTGCTGGTGCCCACGGATGAGGCCCGTCTGCTGGTGGAAGAGGTGCGGCAGGCCGTCAGCGGCATGGAACACATCAAGGAATCTGCGACTGCCATCGGGAAATTCGGCCACGCGCGGCTTAGCCTTGTGATCACCCCGGGGGTGTCGTCCCAACTGGCCCCCGATCTGATTCAGGAATTCGCCGCCACCTGGCCGCAGGCCATGGCCCGGATGGAAATCGCGCCCAGCGACGATGCGGTCGAATGGATGGTCTCGCAGAATTACGATTTCGGGGTCACGACGACCGAACCCGCCAACCCGTCCTTTGATAGTCTGGTTATCCGGAACAGCGATGTGTGCTGCGTCGTTCCAACTGGTCACCCTCTGGCCGGGAAAACCCTTGTACAGGCGCAGGATCTGGCTGGTGAGAATTTTATCTCATACATGCCTTCCTCGCGGTTCCGGTTCGAGATGGATCAGTTTTTCGAGGCAAAAGGCATTCAACGGCAGATGCAGTATGAGACGCGCACTACCGACGCAGTATGCCGTCTTGTTGCGCGTGGGTTGGGCGTCTCGGTTGTCGGGGCCAGCCTGGATTACCTCAGAACAATTCCTGACTGTGTCGCACTGCCCTTTGCGGCACCTCTGACCTTTCGGGCAGTTCTGTTCTGGTCCAAAAACAAGCCCCTGTCTGCCGTCGGGCAATCCTTTCTAAAGATCGTGCAATCTCAGATCAACGGCGATTAAGCGCCTCGCGGAAACTGGCACGCGCCTGTGCGCTGTGAATATACGTGTAGTCCCGCGGATAGGGGGCACCTGCCGTTAGTTCCATAGAAACAAACTGTGGACCGTTGGATGACAGCACCTGCGGCAGCGCCGCAGAAAACTGATCCAGCGTGGTAAATCGCTGCACTCCGGCATAACCGGCGGCCCATGCCATAGCAGTAAATTCCACTCTGTCCGCGCCGGGCAAAGGGTGCGAGCCGTTCACCTCATAGACGCGGTTGGCCGAAAGGAAATGGTAAAGGTTTGTCACTCCCGCATTGGCAATCGTCACCAAAGTTCCCAGATTCATCAGCAGGCTGCCGTCGCCATCCAGCACGATCACACGCCGATCAGGATTGGCCAGTGCCAGACCCAAACCATGAGAGGATGCCTGTCCCATTGCGCCGACAGCCACATAGTTCAGATCGCGCGGGTTTAGGGCAAGCCAGTCGAAACAGTTTTGATACACGGCGACCACGATGTCCTCCTCGCGGACATGAGGGATCAGGGCTTTCAACGCGGCATCGCGGTGCATTGTCATGGCGCCTCCGGTGCGCGGCCAATCAGGAAAATATGAGGTCTTGAGGCCGCATAGGCCGCTTCGATCGCCTGCGGGATATGGTCTTCATCTCCCGGTTCCTCGATCAGGGAATGTGACAGCTCCATAGCGTCCAGCACCGGCCGGACGATCCGCACCCCGTAAGAGGCTGACTGATCCGGGTGCATATGTGGCTCCTTGCCTTGCAGTCCAACCATCATGACCACCGGCAGTTCATAGTCGACGCCAATGGCCCGGATCGCATTCAGGGAATCCATCAACCCGGTTTGCTGCATCATCAAGACCGCCCGCGTACCGTTGTATGACATCGCCCCGCAAATACTGACGCCCTCATCTTCTTTACAGATACGGGTCAGGCGAAATACGGGATCGCGTGAGATCGGCCAGAGAAGTCCATCACTGGTAACAATATCCGGCAGCGCAACTATTTCACGAACACCCGCCACCTTGATTGCGGCTATGATTGCGGCGCCGGATGGATGCGCGACCTGCGGAGCATCTTCTGCTGGTTGAGGGGACGCGACCATCAGGCACCTCCGGCCAGAAACGCAGCGATCCCGTCCCGTGCCGCCTGCAATTCATGGCGGTGGCCAATGGTAATGCGGATATAGTCGCGATAGGCGGGCGAGGCGAACCGGCGGACGGCAACGCCGCGCTGCCGCAAGAACCGATCCACCGCTTCGGCAGATTTCCTGGGATCTGGAAACTGAACCAGCACAAAGTTGGTCTGGCTTGGAACCACATACAGGCCCAGTTCCGTTAGTGCGGTCGAAAGCCATTTTCGATTATTCAGGTTGGTCTCTCGCACAAAACGGGTGTGCACAGTGTCTTCCAGTGCTGCAACTGCTGCCGCAACCGAAGAAGACGCCACGGGAAAGGTCAGACTGATCCGGCGCACGCTGTCGACCACATCCTCAGGCCCGAACATCCAGCCGACGCGTGCGCCCGCCAGTCCGAAAATCTTTGAAAACGTCCGGCACATGACAACATTGTCCGCAGCCTCCACCTGCTTGTGCGCAGGCTCATAATCCACCGCATCGACATATTCCTCGTAGGCGGCATCAATGATCAGAAGCACATTTTCAGGCAACGCAGCATGAAGACGGCGCAGCTCTGATCCGTTCAGATATGTACCTGCCGGGTTTTCGGGATTGGCAAGGTAAACGATCCGGGTACGTTTAGTCACCGCCTCGATCATTCGGTCGACTGAGGGTTTGAAGGCATCGTCCGCGACCGACACCACCTCGGCGTCATTGGCATAGGCGTAGTTCGGTACTTTGAGATAGCCGTTTGCGCTGCGGATCAACTCGGTGCCCTGCCCCAGATAGGCGCGGGCCAGGCGGGCCAGCAGATCGTCCGATCCCTGCCCGGTGGTGATCCGTGCGGCGTCCAGCCCAAATTTCTCGGCGATTGCTGGGGCCAGAATGTGATCGGGGTTTTCAACATAGCGTTCGACACTGCTGATGGCCGCACAGGCGGCGGAGCGGGCCGTCGGGCTGGGACCAAACACACTTTCATTCGAGTTCAGAAGGATCGCAGGCGGCGGAACGTCCATGGACGCCGCACCCATCATATGAGGTTTGATCCTGTCTATTCCAGCTTTAGCACGGGCTATGACCATCCAAATCCTCCGGCGCCGCCAGTGACGGCAATGGCAATTTCATACATATATCACACAACATATAATTTTAGACAATTCACTTTCAAAAAAATTATGTTATGAAAGTCGCAGCCCAGTAGAAGAACCCGGATGACCCACACGCTTTCACCCCAACCCAGCAGGCTTCACCTGACCATTAATCTGGATGCGCCGGGTCGGCAGGTTGGCGATCTTATGCTGAAATGGTCCGACAATACCGTACCGCTGGGATACCATCCCATCCCGATCATCAGCCTGCGGGGCAAACCGGGGCCGTCTGTCCTGATTCTGGGCGGCACACATGGGGACGAATTCGAAGGGCCCTCAGCAATCCTGCGTCTGGCGGAACGGCTGAACCCTGCCGAACTCTCCGGGCAGGTGATCCTGATCCCGGCCCTGAACGCGCCCGCCTTTCAGGCTTCGTCGCGGGTTTCGCCATTGGATGGTCAGAACCTGAACCGCGCTTTTCCGGGCGATGCGGATGGTGGCCCGACGGCCATGCTGGCGCATTTTGTCGAAACCGTACTGCTGCACCGCGTTGACGCAGCCATAGACCTGCACTCAGGTGGTAAGGCGTCCGTTTTCGATCCTTGCGCACTGGCGGCAAGGGGGGATGACACAGACCTGACCGCAGCCAACATGGATTTGGCCCGCGCCTTTGGGCTTCCGCTGATCTGGGTACTGGGCGTGCATAACGACAACCGCTCGGTGAATGCTGCCGCTGCCCGCGCCGGAGTTCCGATGATCGCAGCAGAACTTAGTGGCGGAGGGGGTGTCGATCCTCATGCCACTGACCTTGCTGAAGCCGGGCTGATACGCTGCCTGAAACATCTGGGCATTCTGCCGGGCGGCTCTCCTGCCCCAGCACCGGCGCAATGTGTGGAAGTCGCCGATCCGCTGCATTCGATCCATGCGCCTGCGGATGGCCTGTTCGACCGCCGCTGCGCTGCCGGGCAACAGGTAATCAAAGGTGATCTGGCGGGTACTCTGCACTTTCCGACCGAACCGGAACGCGCAGCTGTCAAGCTTACCTTTCCCGCAACGGGCCATGTTCTGGCCCATGGCAATCGCGGCATTGTACGCCGGGGCGATTTGCTGGCGCTGGTTGCCCAACCCGTGCCCGAGGGACGTTGAATGAAAACCTGCTCTCCGTTCATTTCCGGTGCCTTTGTTGATTGGGATGGTGAAACCCTGCCCAGCGTCGACCCCGCCACTGGTCAGGTCTGGTGCAAGGTCGCCCGTTGCGACGCACAAACCGCCGATCAGGCTATCCGGGATGCCGATCATGCTTTCCGGAACGGGCCATGGGCAAAGTCGGGGCCGCCAGAGAGGTCGGATGCGCTCGACCGATTGGCAGACATCTTGGAAACCTGCTGGGAAGAGCTTGTAACGCCTGAAATCCGCGACAACGGAAAGCGCATAGCCGAGGTGCGCGGACAATTTTCCGGGCTGCACAGCTGGTTCAGGTATTTCGCGGCAGAGGCGCGCAAACTACAACCCGAACCGCAAGCCAACAACGTCCCAGGCGTGCAGAGCGTTGGGTACCATTTGCCCTATGGCGTCGTGGTCGCCATCACGCCATGGAACTCTCCGTTGATGATCCTTGCCTGGAAGCTGGCACCGGCATTGGCGGCGGGCAATACGGTGGTTGTGAAACCTTCTGAAATGGCCTCGGCCTCGACTCTGGAATTCGCACGGCTGGCGCACGAAGCAGGACTGCCGCCCGGGGTGTTAAACGTGGTCACCGGACTGGGTCACGAAGTGGGCGAGGCGTTGGTTCGTCACCCCCTGACGCGCAAGGTCACTTTTACCGGCTCGGATTTTGGCGGTCGTAAAGTGGCCGAGGCTGCCTCAGCCGGAGTAATCCCTGCGGTGCTGGAGCTGGGTGGAAAGTCTCCGCAGGTGGTCTTTGCCGACTGCGATCTGGACAATGTGGTCAACGGAATCCTGTCCGGCATCTTCCTGTCGAACGGTCAAACCTGCGTCGCCGGTTCAAGGCTGATTGTTGAGGCCGGGTTGAAAGACAAGCTGGTATCACGCCTGGTCGACCGGGCGCGAGCGCTTAGGATGGGTGACCCGATGGACCCAGACACTCAGATCGCACCACTGGCCAACGAGCCGCATCTGCGCAAGGTGACGGCGATGATCGAACGTGCCAAGGCCGATGGCGCAGCCTGCCTGCTGGATGGAACCGCTACGGCAGCGGGTCGGAACGGATTCCATATCGGGCCGACGGTGTTCGACAATGTAAGCCCCGACATGCAGCTTTGGCGTGAAGAAGTGTTCGGCCCGGTTCTTGCCGTAACCTCATTCACTACCGAAGACGAAGCCATCGCGCTGGCCAATGACAGCGACTATGGGCTGGCTGCAGGGGTGTGGACGACCGATGCCGACAAGGGCGCGCGTATCGCCGGGGCTATTGCGGCAGGCACGGTCTACATCAACCACTATCGCAGCGTAGACCCTGCCAGCCCCATCGGCGGGATCAAGCTGTCGGGCTATGGGCGTGAACTTGGCCCGAACGCCATCAAGGATTTCTGTCAGGTCAAATCGATATGGACCGGCACCGCGCCAGTCCCCGATCCATTCCCCTGACCACCGATACGCACGGAGGATGCCATGAACGATCATTTCTCAACCCCCGAGGGCAATTTCCGCGGTCACGACCAGCAGAGCGTTTGGCAACAAGAGCCCGACCCGGAGATGACTGAAGTCGGCCCCGGCACGCCATGCGGCGAATATCTGCGCCGGTTCTGGATGCCGGTGGCGATGACTGACCAGATCGGCGACCTGCCCTATCGTCTGCGCATTCTGGGCGAAGATCTGGTTCTGTTTCGCGAAAAAAAAGAAGGCAAGCTAGGCCTGACCCATCTGCATTGCTGCCACCGCAATATGAGCCTTGAGTTTGGCATTGTAGAGGAAGGCGGCATCAGGTGTTCCTATCACGGCTGGAAATACGGACTTGACGGCACCATTCTGGAAACCCCGTGTGAACCACCTGCCTCTCAGGTCAAGAAAAAGGCTTGCCTGGGGGCGTATCCGGTGATCGAATACAAAGGGTTGGCCTTTGCCTATATGGGTCCGGCCGTCGCGCAGCCCCCCTTCCCGGTCATGGATACCTTCGATGACGAAGGTGACGAGTTGGTGCCCTATCTCATCAAGTCCCCCTGCAACTGGCTGCAAGTGATGGAGAATGCCTGGGATCCGTTCCATGTGGTCTACCTGCACACTCTGGCTGTGCGCAGCCAGTTCATCGACGCCTTTGCCGAAATGCCGATGATCGAGTTTCACGAAAGCCAGACCGGCGATTTCTACACGAATGTCCGGCGTGTGGAGGATATCGTCTGGGTCCGCATCCATGATCATATGTTGCCCTCGTTCACCCAGAACGGCGGTCATTTCCCGGTGCCGGATGGGCCGCGCTACTTTGGACGCTGCGGGCTGTCGCGCTGGATTACTCCAATTGACGACACCAACACGATGGTCATCGCCTGGCGGCATTTCCGGGATGCTGTGGCGAATGACGATCCAAAGGGTCTGACTGATAAAAGCAAGGTGGGTTTTGGAATGACCGATTTCTACGGCCAGGATCCCGACCGACCGTATGAGATGCGGCAACGCGATCCGGGGGACTATGACGCCTGGGTCAGTCAGGGGCCCAAGAATATCCACGCCCGCGAAAACCTCAGCTTTACCGACCGGGGCGTGGCCAAAGCGCGTCGCCTGCTGCGCAACGCCATTCGCGCTCTGAAGAGTGGCGAAAGACCGCCTCAACCCTCTGACAATTTCGCCGGCAAGGTGATACCGACATATGCTGGTGACACCATGCTGCGCATTCCATTGCAGGTGGGGCGGGACGACGGGGCAGTACTCAAAGAGATCTCGCATCAGGTAGCTGAAATCTACAAATCCGGTGACCACCTGCAGGGTGAGGCTCGCAAGTCGTTCATCGTTGATGCGCTGAAAGAGTATGAAGCGAGCTGGTCATGACAGCGCGCATCCCCCATAACCCCGGCCGAGTGGACTGGTCCGGTGAAAACCCGGGCATCTATCTGAAACAGGACCCCGACCAGGATCACTATGACACGCTGGCGCTTTTCTTTCGGGTGGTTCTGTCACCTTATGGTCGTGGACACGCAGCACTGATCCTCGGGGCGCCCGATCAGGCGCAGGGCTGGCCGCGTGTGCCAAACCTGGTCATGACCGATAACCAGCGGATGATGCGCTGGATCGTCGATGGATGGGTGACAAAGATGCCGACCTTCATTGGCAAGGCGGGTCTCGGCGCGATGAGCTGGCTGGACTGCGACAGCGTCGAAAAGCGCCCCCGCGATCTGAAGTCCCGATACTCCGAAACCCTGCGCGGCTCGGGCGTTACGGTCGAGATGATCTGGCAGGACATGGGTCCACCAATGCCGGTAGAGGTGACCAAGGAGAACTCGGCTACTAAAGCGCATGAAATGTATTCGGTATTTTTGGAGGCCAAGGCGGCGCAGGTTGTCATCAACGGCACCCGCCTGCCCGGTCAGGTCGCTAGCCGCCAGTTCTTTGGCCGCACCATGTCGACGGCCTTCCTCGCCTTCTCGGAAACCTGGGTAACCCCGCAGGAATATCTGTGATGCCTTTGAACGAACCTATCACACCCGGCATCGTCGACTGGACAGGCGAAAACCCGGGCATCCTGCTCAAAGACGACATTGACAACTTCTCAGCCATGGCGCTGTTCTTTCGCGTGGCATGGTCTCCGGTCGGCCAAGGTCAGGTGCTCTTGCTTTACGGAACCCCGGATCAGGTGGAAGGACCACCTGAGGCTCCGAACGTAATTCTCAGCGACAATCCTGATCTCACGGCTTTTCTGAAGACCAACTTCATCAGCAAACTGGCCGCTTTCGCCAACGCCCCTGCTTTCGCCACCCTGCCCGAGATTGGCGCGCAGGTTGTGCGTTCCTCAGGCGATCCGATGAGCCATCGCTACACCGAGACCATCGTAGGCGTGAACCTGACCGTTGAGCTGGTCTGGGAAGGGTTCGAACCACCCCGCGCGTTGGAACTGTCGCCACATGAGGTCGCCTCGGGCGAGCAGAACATGTTCTCGCTGCTGGTGCCTGCCCATTCGGCGCAGATCATTGTCAATGGCCATGCTTTGCCGGGCAAACTGGGTACACGGGTGCAGGCCGGATATGAGACGACGACGGCATTCCTGTATTTCTCGGAAACATGGATCATCCCGCCGGAGGATACGTGATGCTGCACGCCGCAGATCAGCTGGCCTTTGACAAGGCCATGGTGACCCAACCGGTCTGGAACCGGTTCAATACCGCGTCTGATGCGCTGGGTTTGGACGAGAACGTTCTGCTGCACGCAGGCCCCGCCTTTGCCAGCTTCGATCAGATTACTGCACCGATCCTGAATTCTGCCTGCGTCGCTGCTGTCTGGCAGGGGCTTGCGAAGGATTTCGATCAGGCCGAGGGGATGATCGACGCAGGTGAAATCCTCCTGAGACCTGCACAGGATCATAATGTGGTGACGCCGCTGGCCGCCGTGGTCTCGGCGGATATGCCGCTGCACACGGTTTATGACGCGTGGCGCGGTCGGCAGCAGGTTTATGCGCCGATCAATGGGGGTAGCCGTCCGGCAATGCGGCTTGGACTGCGGTCCAAGGCGGTGCTGGACCATATCCAATGGCTCAATACCCGGTTTCTAGACGTGCTGGAGAAAGGGATCGCTGAAGGGATTGCTCTGGTCCCACTCGCCGTGATCGGCCTGACGGGTGGGGATGATTGCCACGGGCGCACATCTGTAGCCGCGCAGGCGCTGATTGCCGAACTCAAGGATCGCACGCCGGGCGTGATCACGGATGACGATGTGCTGGCTTTTATGGATAGCTCACCTTCGCTGTTTCTGAACCTGTGGATGGCGGCAACCAAATGTATGATGAAACTGGCCGAAGGGATTGACGGCTCCAGCTTCGTCACCGCGGCAGGTGGCAATGGGCGCGAAACAGGCATTCAGATCTCCGGTCTGCCGGGCCAGTGGTTCACAATCCCGGCCAGCCCGCCCAAAGGGACGTTTGAGGTAGACCTGCCACAGGAGCGGGCGCTTGGTGCTATCGGTGACAGCGCCGTCGTCGAAGCCTTCGGGTTGGGGGCCATGGCCATCGATCTGAGCCCGGAGCAGAAAAAGGGTCTGGGGGCTTATCTGCCCGAAGATGCGCAGGCACGCATGTCCGGCCTGTCGGTCGGGGCGCATCCCTATTTCCGCGCATTGGATGTTCAATTGGGAAGCACCGCGCGCGGCGCAGTAGAACAGGGTTCAGGGCCCGTGATCGGCCTGGGCATTCTTGACCGGCTGGGCGAAGCCGGACGCCTGGGCGGAGGCATCTATGACATGCCTGTCACGCCTTTTGCCGACGCCCTGAAAGCGCTGGAGGCATGACGCAGCTGAACCATCACTCCGCCCACGCACTGGCTGCAATGATCCGGGCTGGCGAGGTGAAACCATCCGAAGTGATGGCGGATCATCTGGACCGGATCGAAAACCGTGAACCCGTCATCGGGGCTTTTCAGACCCTCGATGCCGAGCGCGCCATGGAGCGTGCAAGATCTGCCGACGCACTCCCCGTTGGCGGACCGCTCCATGGCGTGCCATTTGTGATCAAGGACATCATCGACACCGATGACATGCCGACCGGTTGGGGTAGCGACCTTTATTCGGATCGCCGCCCTGATCGGAACGCGACCTGTGTGCAGGCCTTTCTGGACGCAGGTGCCATTCCGATCGGCAAGACGGTAACCACCGAATTCGCCTATTTCCGACCCGGCAAGACTGCAAACCCGGCCAACCCGGCGCATACACCAGGTGGATCATCATCCGGTTCGGCCGCGGCTGTGGCTGATTTCATGGCCCCTTTGGGATTTGGATCTCAAACCGCGGCTTCGCTGATCCGCCCAGCCGCCTATTGCGGGGTCTGCGGCTTCAAGCCAACTACCGGACGCTACGATCTGACCGGTGTCATGGGTCTGTCCCTAAGCCTCGATACGTTGGGCATTCTGGCACGCGATCCCCGCGACCTCGCGCTGAGCGATGCTGTACTGTGCGGCACCGATCTGCTGCCCCCGGCAGATTTCGACGAGGCCCTTCCCCGCATCAGTTTGATGCGGGGGCCCTATTGGCAAGATGGTTCGCTTGAGATGCGCGACACCTGCACGCGCGCCCTGTCCGTACTTGCCGCCTTGGGCGCCGACACTGGTGAAATTACTCATCCGCATGTCTTCGCAGATCTGACACAAGCTCATATCACCGTTATGGGATACGAGGCCGCCCGTCTGCGCGCCGCCGAGCACGCCGTTGGAGTGCCGAAGATCAGCCAACAGTTTTACGACCTTATCACCGCCGGTTTGGAAGTCAGCGATGTGGAATATCACGCAGCATTGGCGGTACGGCATCGGGCAGAAGCAATGCTGGATCAGATGTTCCGGGACACGGATGCCTTGCTTGTGCCATCCGCCCCGAGCCCGGCACCGGAAGGACTTGGGGCCACCGGAAACCCTCTGTATTCGCGGATGTGGAACCTGTTGCAGGTGCCTTCGATCGCTTTGCCCTTTGGCGCGGATCAGAACGGGTTGCCACTGGGTTTTCAACTGATCGGTCGAAAAGGCGACGATACTAGGCTGCTGGATATTGCGCATTGGGCACACGGTGTTTTGGCGCAGTAGTCGCCCGACTATGGGATCAGCGGCAACAGCAATGCGAGCGACACCGGAATACTGATGGCCGCAATCAGCGTTTGCAGAGTCACGATTGCCGCCATCAATGGCGCATCACCGCCCAGTTGTTTGGCCAATGTGTACGACGACGCCCCGGTCGGAACGACCGAATAGACTACGGCAATCTGCAGGACATCCCTTGGCAAACCAACGGTCAATCCGATCACCAGCACGGTCACAAGGAAGACAACCATCTTTCCTGCAATGGCAAGAACCAGAGGCAATGCTCTGGCCGCCATGACCGGACCCGCAGGTTCGCCCCGACCGCAAGCAAAGTGATCGGCAATGCCCCGGCCCCCAGAACATCCGTCACATCATGCACGACCGGTATCTGATCTCCGATCACCTGATTGGCGCTGACCGCCAGAAAGATCGAGATCACGTAAGGATTGCGCGCCAGCTCCCGCAGGATGGCCACGGGCAGGCTGTTGGCCCGGTCGCTTTTCAGCGCGCCGACCATCAGGATAACCATAACGATATTGGTGGTGGGCACAAAAATGGCGGTCGCAAGGATAGCGATATCCAGCGCGGCAGGACCGTACAGATTCGCCGCCAGTGCAAGCCCTATGAAAGAATTGTGCCGTGCACTGCCCTGCAGGATCGAGGTCGTCCGCGGCGGCGCATATCCCATCAGTTTAGCAGTGAAAACGGCATACAACAGCGCCGCGACGAACCCGCTCAGAATTGCGACCGAGTACAATCCCAGCGCCGACTTATCCAAAGGGGACAGAGAGATTTTGCTGAACAGCAGGCAAGGCATCAGAACCCAGTAGACAAGCTTGTCATTCAGGTTCCAGAAATCCGTGCTGGGAATTCCCCCTTTCGCAGGGCCAGACCCAGCGCAATGATCAAAAAGAACGGAAGAATTGAGGTTAGCGTCGACCGCATTACTATTCGCAGACAAAACCGGACAAGTTTGACCGGACATTCTCACGACCTGAATACCAACACAACGTAATATCGGGATTTGCCGAAATCCCTATCCGGTAGCGCCCACATCATCGTCGATGACAGCCATCGCGTCGATCTCAACCAACAGCGACGGGTCGGCCAACCCCTGTACCACCACACCGGTCGAGCAGTGATGCACGCCCTCGAACCATCGATTGATGGCCTCGTAAACGGCAGGGCGGTACGAGATGTCGGTGACGTAAACTGTCAGCTTGCAGACATCTGCCAAACTGCCTCCGGCCTCTTCCATCCAGCGCTGGATATTGCGGCAGGCCTGATCCGCCTGGGCACCGGGATCGCCTTCGCCAATCAGTGTTCCATCCAGCAAAGTACCAACCTGCCCCTGCATGAAAACAAAATCACCCCGGGCACGGATTGCCTTGGAATAGGTTGCTTTCGCGTGATAGCGCGTCTGGTACTTGTGGATGTGTGTCCGGGCCATGGCAGTTGCCTCCTCAGGCCGTTGCGCGGGTCAGAAAGTCGTCAATCATATCCGCAAAACTCTGTTCGACCGCAAACTCAATACCATCCCGACACCGCATCACCAAAGCCTTGAGACCAAAAACTTCGGTATAGGTAACTGCATCTGGCCCGAACACGCTGTCATGCAGGTCCATCGGACTGGCAATTGCCATCACCTGATCCGCATCCGTTCCTGTAATGCGAAAGAATGTCATGGTGTCCGAGATACGCACGATACTAATATCCGCCGGGCAGTCCGTTGGCTTCAGCTTTGCCTCCAGCGTATCTTCCTGTGCCAGCGGGGCCCGGGTGACCCAGTGGTTACGACCGATGTAAAACAGCTCGGTGTTGTCTTTATTCACGCGGGTGTTCGGGCGATCCGGCAATAACGGCAGAGCGTCCCCGACCCAATTCGAAACCGCGTCAGGCGCTCCTTTGAGGTCG
>NZ_JBXWSL010000045.1:0-20223 GCF_059613425.1 Ruegeria sp. BHSA123
GACGCTTGCGCTTCCTGTCTCGGTCCCATCATGGCTGATCCCTCCCTTTAGGAAGAATTGAATCAGCAACTTACCAACCGATCAAGCCCGAGTTTTTCAACAAAATAGTCCCAAAGCGGACACAGCATTTGGTGGTGAGCTACGATCAATAACATAGCCTAAACACCATAGATTTGGCCTCAATCAAAGTGACGACGTTTTCCCCCAGAATACGCTTAATACAGGAACCAAACGAAATCAGCCTCCGTAAGTGCCTGTTCGCCAAGAATGGTTAACGTGTCAGTTCCGGGATCATTCCCATACGCAGACGAAAAATCGATTGTCGTGCCGCCTTGAATGGTCACGTGATCGTCCCCATCATCCAAGACACCATTCCCATTGGTGTCCAGATCGCCGAAGTTCTGAAATGGCCCATCTTTACTGGCGTTAAAGACCAGCATGTCCTCACCGGGTGTAAAATCCACAACCACATCGGTTGCCATGCTGTCATCAAAAGGCGAGTCTATCAGGTTGAACCGAAAATAATCCTCGCCCGCCCCGCCGATTCCAACGTCATCACCGCCTTTGAAATACAGGTTGTCGTCGCCGCCGCCGCCGATCATCAAATCGTCACCCTGATCAAGGTTAAACATCAAACCAAGATCATCTATGAGATCATCATTTCCCGGGCCGCCAATCAGTGTGTCATCGCCATTGCCGCCGGAAAGTCGCAATCCCGCACTCCCAGCTTTCAGCAAGTCATTTCCGTCACCGCCCTCTACTGACCGGCCGGTTGTGTTACCAATCCCAATAAAGATATCGTCTCCATCGCCTAAAAAAACTGAGTCGATACTGTAGGCATCTTTGGCAATTATTTTGTCGTTGCCGGAACCCATGTCCACGTTCGTTCCGATGCCATCTATGAACAGAAAGTCATTTCCGCCAAGCAAGTTAACAAAGTTGACATCGTCATCCGGCTTGATGACTACGTCGCGATTGTCGGTGCCAGTGATTACAGTCATTATTCCCTCCTCCAACGCTGTAAAAAATAGGGGGCTTTTATATTCTATTATCGCGATGCGTTCCCTGATCCATATCAATTGAGCCGCTTATTTGTTCCGTTCTTTTGTCTGGAGCTAGTAATGTTAGGGGCGAAAGTACTAGCTGCGCTTGAGATTACTTTTAGAATTGACATTTTTAATCAAAGCTTTGTCCCGCAGAGCAGCCTTAGCGTAACGCAAAAACGAACGGCGTTTTTTTTGCTTGCCGAGTTCAGAAACTGAAGAGATCCCGATCATACACAAAGCCCTTTGCAATACCGAGTTTCATAGCTGGGCTCTTGTGTTCTTTTACCATGAGGTCGGTGTAGTTATGGGCAAACCTCAGGATATCCACCAGCTTCATGACCATGACCGGATTGTAGTACTGCTTGTAGTACCACAGGCTTTTGCGGCCCGAGGTTGACAAACCACGCTCAAATCCCATGACCTTGGTCCGTGCCCGAGCGTGATACATGTCCACCGGATGCGTTCCCGCCCGAACTGCGAACTGTGCCATCTGGGCAAAATCTAATCGTGTTGGGTCAGTGCGGAAAATCACCCGCTTATGCGGCTCGTTGATGAAGTGGAATGGATAGTGAATGCCGGCCGATTCAGACTGACCGGTATGATCCATTAGGAGCGCCCTGATGTCGGAGAGCGCCACATTGCCAAAGGAGGCTTCCAAAAGGTACTCCATGGCGCCGTCCTGTGGCCTGAAGACAGCCTGATCACCGTCTCCAGGCAAGTACCCTGCCTGACGCATCAAATACTCCACGCGCTCTAATTCCTTGTTACCATCAGCCACAAACCCCAGGCGTCGCGGATGGCTTTCATTCTTTGCCATGGTGACGTCTGCAATCCGCACCAATCTCTTCTGCACTTCATTTTTGAACACAGCCAAAAAGGCTGAAGAGACACCCGTATCGCGGTCAACTGAAAAGTTCAGCAGTCGATACTTCCGACCGATCTTCTTCTTGAGCAGCATGATATGTGCAAACTCGGCCGCGTCTTGTCGAACCCTAGCGGCCATCTCAAGGAGCCTGATATCGTCATCAAGTTCTCTTGGCTTTTTGTTACGGTGCCACCTACTTGATTTTGGGTTGGTCGCCTTGTGTCGCTTGCAAATGTACTCGATGTACTCACTGGCAAACCAAATCCGAGCGTTCTCCCGCATAGAACGAGGCTTTTCTTTGTCTCCGACAATATCCATCGCCTTTTCGACGGCAAGCGGGTGAACGTCAGGATCAACATCTGTTGTAGACGCAATGACATACTTGCTGTCGCTGTGGACGGTGCACATGTGGCGCACTTCTACAAGTTTACGAATACCTCTGTCGGGCCAGTTCACCTGAAGGATTTGTGTGTCCGTGGCGAAGTGAGGACTATCCCCTTCAAATACTTCGGGCAGTCGCTTCTCCCGATCTGCCGCAAAGGCTTGGCATTGCTCGTGGATGAAGTCGATCTTCGAATAGACTTCCGGAAGTGATGTATCGAGTACTCGTGAGATAGCTGAAAGCGTCACGCCATTAACCAGCGATCTAAAGACTTTACCATTTAGGTCACTACGCTTATGTCGCCTCGTCGAGCGACCAATCGAGAAGGTCTTCTTACACGCTTTGCATTGATATCTTGGATCTCCTTTGGCCGTCTTACCGAACTTTCGATACCGGCTCGGCATGAGCCCAACGGTCGCTCCATGATTGATACATGCAACACTCGGACAACTTTCACGTTTTGTTCTTCTATTCATGCGGGAGAGCCTTGCGTATTCTTCCGCCAATGCCTTGTTGGACTTGAGGATGCTAGACCGTCCGCAACTTGGGCAAACATAGGTGCGCTCATCTCCAGACCCGGAGACCTTGCCCCGCGCCAAGTTCGAACCAGGAGTAGCTGGTCGGCCGCGCCCATCTCGTGGGTCAGGTAACACGCCGTAAAGGTCACAAAGTGGATTGCGGCAAAAATTGACTGAGAAACCTCCGGGCAGGCGAGGAAGCCGAGTTCTCATTTTGTTCGCAGATTTTTGCGAAGCCTTCTTGGGTTCCGGCACGTCACAAGCTCATATTTCTAAACGAAAACGACCAGCAGGTTAGCTGCTGGTCGATAGCCCGTCAACATTTACCTATAGTGGCTTGCCCAGCGGCCCCTTTTTTTCGTTTATCCGATTGCGACGGCTTTGATGTCGTCATCAATGAATGGCAGATACTGCTCGAAGTTCTCGGCAAACATCTGCACCAGTTTCTCGGCCTGTTTGTCGAATGCGGCCTGATCATCCCAGGTCCGACGTGGGTCAAGCAGAACTTCGGGGACACCCGGGACAGAGACGGGAACGTCAAAGCCGAAATTGGCGTCCTTGCGGAACTCGGCGTCGCGCAGCGAACCATCCAGCGCTGCGGTCAGCAGGGCACGGGTGGCCTTGATCGGCATCCGGCTGCCGATACCATAGGCGCCACCGGTCCAGCCTGTGTTGACCAGCCAACAGGTCGCGCCGTGTTGGGCGATCTTGTCGCGCAGCAGGTTTCCGTAGACTTCCGGGCGGCGCGGCATGAACGGAGCACCAAAGCAGGTCGAGAAGGTGGGTTGCGGTTCGGTAACGCCACGCTCGGTCCCGGCCACCTTTGACGTGAAGCCCGACAGGAAGTGATACATTGCCTGCGCAGGCGTCAGCCGCGCGATCGGAGGCAGTACACCAAAGGCATCGCAGGTCAGCATAATGATGTTTTTCGGATGCCCACCCAGCGCGCTTTTGGATGCGTTCGAAATATACTCAAGCGGATAGGCGCAACGCATGTTCGCGGTCAGCGAGTCGTCGTCGAAATCCAGTTCCTTGGTCTCGGCGTCAAAGACCATGTTTTCGATCACGGTGCCGAATTTCGAGGTGGTCGCGTAAATCTCCGGCTCGGCTTCGGCGTTCAGGTTGATGGTCTTGGCATAGCAGCCGCCTTCGAAGTTGAAGGTGCCCCGATCCGACCAGCCGTGCTCGTCATCCCCGATCAGCGTGCGCGACGGATCGGCGGACAGGGTTGTCTTGCCAGTGCCGGACAGGCCAAAGAACACGGCGGTGTCGACCGCGTTGCCGACAGCATGGTTGGCCGAGCAGTGCATCGGCATCACACCCTTTTCGGGCAGCATGTAGTTCAGCAGGGTGAATACGGATTTCTTATTTTCACCTGCATATTCGGTGCCGCCGATCAGGATCAGCTTGCGGTCGAAGTTCAGCGCGATCACCGTTTCGCCGCGGCAGTTATGTTTGGCCGGGTCAGCCTTGAAGCTAGGGCAGTTGATGATGGTGAAGTCTGCGGTGAACTCGTCCAGATCCTCGCGGTCGGGACGGCGCAACAGGTGGCGGATGAACAGGTTGTGCCAGGCAAGCTCGGTCACCATGCGCACGTTGATTGCGTAGGTTGGATCGGCGCCCCCGACGAGGTCCTGCACGAAATAGTCACGGCCTTTCATATGCGCCAGCATGTCTTGGTAGAGGGCGTCAAATCCCTCGGAGCTCATCTCGGCATTGTTTTCCCACCAGATGGTGTCGGCCACGCTGCTGGTTTTGACGACATGCTTGTCCTTGGGCGAGCGACCGGTGAACTTGCCAGTGGTGACCAGAAAGGCACCGCCATTTCCAAGTGTACCTTCGCCGCGCTTCAACGCTTCTTCGATCAGCGCCGGTTCCATGAAGTTATAATAGACATTGCCCAGACCCTCGATGCCCTGATCCTCGAGGCGGAATTGCGGGTTAACCCGTCCAGATGTCATGTGTGTCTTCTCCTGTGGCGGCGCCGGGGCATTGGGCCCTGAGGCGCCTTTGGGGCAGTGTACCGGGAAAACCGGCGGCTGAGCGCGTCTTATCATGGTCGTTCAGGACATGAACAGGCGGGTTTGACGCAGTTAGCGCAACCAAGCTCGGGTTTAGCGCCATCAAAAATTCGATGACCGAGAACCGGGCATATTTTTGCGGGCATAAAGGCAAATTTGCCGCAGACCTGCCGCAACAAAGGCACGATTCGCAGTTACGGATTGATTCGGCGTCTTAAAACCGCCAACAATGCCTTACAAATAAGCGAATTATTGCGCGAGTGAGCAGGAATAGGGGTGAGCCCGATGTCAAAGATTGCACTTGTGGATGACGATAGAAACATTCTGACGTCTGTATCCATGACACTCGAAGCCGAAGGTTTCGAGGTTGAAACTTATAATGATGGCCAGGCCGCGTTGGATGCGTTCAACAAGAAGTTGCCGGACATGGCCGTGCTCGATATAAAGATGCCGCGTATGGATGGCATGGATCTGCTACAGCGGTTGCGTCAGAAAACGCAGATGCCGGTGATCTTTCTGACCTCGAAAGATGATGAAATCGACGAGGTTCTGGGTCTGCGCATGGGCGCGGATGACTATGTAAAAAAGCCCTTCTCGCAACGGTTGCTGGTTGAGCGCATCCGCGCGCTGCTGCGCCGGCAAGAAGCAACAAGCGGCGACGCGATCACTGCCAATAGCAATGACACAAAGGTTATGGAACGCGGCGACTTGCGGATGGACCCGCTGCGCCATGCAGTCAGCTGGAAAGGGAATGATGTATCCCTGACCGTGACCGAATTCCTGCTTCTTCAGGCACTTGCCCAGCGTCCGGGTTTCGTCAAAAGCCGCGACCAGCTGATGGATGTGGCCTATGATGATCAGGTTTATGTGGATGACCGGACGATCGACAGCCACATCAAGCGTCTGCGCAAGAAGATGCGCGCGGCTGATCCCGAGTTTTCGGCGATCGAAACCCTTTATGGTATCGGTTACCGGTACAACGAAGAATAGGCGCCACGCCAGCAAGGGGTAATGGGCTCTCGTGCGCGACACCGAAGCAGCAAGCGAACTACGTGACGGTGACGTCGTACTCGGGGATGACTGGGTCATTCCCGACGATTCCGAGTCAGCGGAACTGAGGGAAAAACGTTCTCAGAGAAACCTGTTTTCTCTGCGAGGCTCGCCTTTGGCGCGCAAGATCATCACCTTTAACCTGATCGCGCTGGTGATCCTGGTTACGGGGCTGCTGTATCTGGACGATTCGCGGAAAGAGACGGTTCAGCAAACAGCGCGCAATCTGCTTGGCGATGCGCAGCTGGTCAGCAACGTCTTTGAAACCCAGCTGCGACAGGGTGCGCAACACACCGCACAGGATGCTGGGAACCTCGACGTAAGAGATACGCTGTCTGGGTTGACACTTCCCGAAGGCGGCGAAGTCTTTGTCTATGACGCCAGTGGCACCCTGATTGGCTGGACACGCGGCGCCCCGCAAGCGTCGACCATGCCGGTTCTTCTGCAAACCAATTCCGAGCTGCAAACCGGCAGCACAGTAATCAGCGACACGCTGAACGCGGTGTGGATCGGTGTGTCGAACCTTCTCAACTGGTCGACCGAGGTCGAGGCACCGACGCTGGCACAACGGGTGCAGGGAATAATCCCGCAGGCGCTGGCAGGCCAAAGTCAGGTGCAGGCTGTTCAGGACGCCGCAGGTGAGACCGTGATCGTGGCCGCTGCGCCGATCCTCTACGAAGATACCCCGGCCGGAGCGGTCGCCATCACCGGCCCAGCAGGCGAGATTGACGCATTGGCCCGTCGCGAGCAGGAACGCATCCTGCAAATGTTCGTGGTGGCTTTGCTGGTTTCGGTGGGTCTGAGCCTTGTGCTGGCTTCGACCATCGCCAACCCGCTGGCAGATCTGGCCGCAGCGGCGGAAATGGGTAAGGACCGGGGCACAGGGGTAAATCCGGGGCGCATTCGCATCCCTGATCTTAGCGCCCGTCCGGATGAAATCGGCCGCCTTAGCCGCGCTTTGCGGGGCATGGTAAATGCTCTGTATAATCGGATTGACGCAAACGAACAGTTCGCAGCTGATGTCGCCCATGAAATCAAGAACCCCCTGGCCAGCTTGCAATCCGCTGTCGGTACATTTCGCATGGTCAAGCGCGAAGATCAGCGCGACAAGCTGCTGGCTGTGATCGAGCATGACGTTCGGCGTCTGGACCGGCTGGTCAGCGACATCTCGAATGCATCGCGTCTTGACGCGGAACTGGTCAAGGAAGAAGAGCAACCCTTTGATCTGCTCAAACTGATTGGCAATTTAGGTCAATATCTGGGTGAGGATGCGCGATCGAAGGGGATCGACTATATCACCGATCTGCCATCCGATCCGATTGTCATCAACGGGCTTGAGGCCCGGCTGGCGCAGGTTTTCGTCAATCTGATCACCAATGCCATTTCCTTCTGTGAAGAAAATGACGCGATCAGGGTCTGGGTGCGTCAGCGCGACAACCGTGTTCTTGTCGTGGTCGAAGACACCGGGCCGGGTATTCCGGAACAGGCCTTGACCAAAGTGTTCAAGCGATTCTATTCGCAACGCCCACCCGAGCATTTCGGCAACAATTCGGGGCTCGGTTTGGCCATCTCGAAACAGATTGTCGAAGCCCATGGCGGCGTAATCTGGGCTGAGAATATCCGCCCGACAGAGGCTGATATCACGTCAGACCCGCTGGGCGCGCGTTTTGTGGTGGGGTTGCCCTTATAAACCATGCAAGCAAGTTCTCTGTCAGACGCCAAAGACCGGGACAGCGCTTGTGTTCATGCCTCATGTATAACAGTGGCCGGGCGCGGGCTGTTGATTGTCGGTGCCTCGGGCGCGGGAAAATCGGCATTGGCATTGCAGATGATGACCTATGGGGCAGGGCTGGTTGCGGATGATCGGGTCGAACTGTCAAGGCGGGGCCATCAGGTCATTGCCGCCGCCGTGCCGCAGATACAGGGTTTGATCGAGGCCCGTCACATTGGTTTGATCAAAGCGGATGCATTCGGACCGGTCCCCTTGGACTATGTTATGGACCTGGATCAAAACGAGCCGCAGAGGTTGCCTGCCGAGGCGACAATCGTGCTGCTGGGGCAAACTGTTCCCTTGCTTCGCGGGGCAGGCGTGCCCAACTTGGCCGCAGCGTTGATGCAGCTTCTGAAATATGGGCGTGTACACCCGGAATGGCCGAACAAATGACAGAGCAACGGCGGATCGTGTTGGTTACAGGCCCATCAGGGGCCGGAAGATCCACAGCCATTCATGTCCTGGAAGACCTGGGCTTTGAGGCTATCGACAACTTGCCGATGGGCCTGTTGCTGCGCCTGCTGGACAGTGCGGACAGCGACCGCCCAATGGCGCTGGGCATTGACGCCCGCAATCGCGATTTCTCGACAATCGGGTTTATCGAACTGGCCGAAAGCCTGGGTCGCATGGCGCGGGTGGATTTGACCGTTCTGTATCTGGATTGCAGCGACGACGTGTTGGTGCGCCGGTTTTCGGAAACCCGCAGGCGGCACCCCGTTGCCAAGAATGCCAGCCCTGAGACCGGCGTTCAGCGTGAAAAAGAGCTGCTGGCCCCCATACGCGAGATTGCAGATACCCTGATCGATACAAGCCATCTGAACGTGCATCAGCTGCGGGAAGAAGTTGAAAACTGGTTTGCGCCCCAAGGGGGGCGACATCTGGCAGTTTCAATCGAGTCGTTTTCGTACAAGCGGGGCCTTCCGCGCGGACTGGACATGGTCTTTGATTGCCGGTTTCTGGCAAACCCGTATTGGCGCCCCGAGTTGCGGGCGGCGGACGGGCGGCACTCGGACGTTGCGCGCTTTGTTCAATCGGATATGAATTACGCACCCTTTCTTGAACGTGTTATGGATTTGCTTACTTTGTTGCTGCCGGCCTTTCGGGCCGAAGGAAAAGCACATCTGTCGGTGGCTTTTGGATGCACGGGTGGGCAACACAGATCCGTCGCAATGGCAGAAGCTGTTGCAAAGGCCCTTGCAGAGGACGGGCAGCAGGTGGCAATTAGACATCGCGAGATGGAACGTCGGTCGTTGAGTGTGAGGTCGGATTGATCGGAATAGTGATCGTTGCGCATGGCGGTTTGGCCCAGGAATACCTGGCCGCCACACAGCATGTGGTCGGACCGCAGCCCGGCCTTGTGGCCATTGCGATCGAACCCGACCACGATAGGGATGAAAAACAGGCGGAAATCTGTCGTGCGGCTGACGAAGTGGATATGGGCGACGGTGTTGTCGTTGTAACCGACCTGTTCGGTGGCAGCCCTTCAAATCTCAGCCTGCGGGCCTGTGCGCCTCAGGATCGGCGGATATTGTATGGGGCAAACCTGCCAATGCTCATTAAATTGGCCAAAAGCCGCCACTTACCCGTTGGTGATGCTGTCCGCCAGGCAATGGAAGCTGGACGGAAATACATCAATGCGCAAAATGTGACTTTGGACTAAAACCGGATTGATGAATATGACCACCCGAAGCCTGAAAATTATCAATGAAAAAGGTCTGCATGCCCGCGCCTCGGCAAAACTGGTCGAGGTTGTGGAAGGTTTCGACGCGCATGCCGAGGTGTCGAAGGACGGAATTTCTGCGTCAGGTGACAGTATTATGGGCCTTTTGATGTTGGCAGCCTCTCGCGGAACAACTATTGACGTCGAGACCTCCGGGCCGGATGCTGAAGCATTGGCAGAAGCTCTGGAAGCGCTTGTGAACGACAAGTTCGGAGAGGGGTTCTAAGCTGCCCTTGCCGGGACAGGAAGAACGGGAAGACCAGGAATTGGCGGAAACGACGCACGAGACCAAGACAAGCCCGGTGGTGGATGGGACCGCAGATCAGGGCGAGATCTACGACCGTAGAACTCTGACCTATGCAAACTCGTTCGATGACGCCTGGACTTCAACGGCCATTCGCGCCATCGAATGGTGCACGGGCAAGCTGACCATTCTGCGGATGGTCAACAAATTCGAGAAAAAGAACGAATTTTATCGTGGGCAGCGGTTCTGGGGTGGCGCGCTTGAGGTGATGGGGATCGACCTGACCACGCCGCTAGAGCAGATCGCCCGTATTCCAAAAACCGGCCCTGTGGTTGTCGTTGCCAACCACCCCCACGGAATGGTGGATGGTATGATTCTGGCCGAGTTGATCGGGCGGGTCCGCAGTGATTATCGCATTCTGACCCGCTCGGTCCTGACGGGTCTGGATGAGGCCGCGACATCTTTCATGATCCCGGTTCCATTTCCGCATGACCCCGAGGCGCAGGCCAAGATGCTGGAAATGCGTGGCAAGGCGATGGACCATCTGAAGGACGGCGGCGTCGTGGCGCTGTTCCCGTCCGGTGTCGTCATGTCATCGGATGACTGGTTTGGCCCCGCAGTCGAGCGCGAGTGGAATGTGTTCACCGCAAAAATGATCCGCCGTTCAGGCGCGCGCGTGGTGCCTATTTTCTTTCCCGGCAGCAACTCGCGATGGTACCAGATCGCCAACAAACTGTCGCCGATCCTGCGGCAAGGCTTGCTGCTGCATGAAATCGTCCGCTCGTGCAAAAAACCGCAATCGCCAGTCATCGGCGATCCGATCTCGGATCAGGACATGGAACAGTTGGAGCGTGACCCGCGTGGTTTCATGACCTGGCTCAGAAACCATACAATGTCGCTGGGCAAGTCAGGCCAATCCTGATCCGTGTCTTCATCTGACCGACACCGTGCTTGGCAAGGGCGGTTTTGTTAACGTGTCGGAACCGGCACCTCGCCGCGATAATCATAGAAACCGCGCTGCGTCTTGCGCCCCAGCCATCCGGCCTCGACGTATTTCGTCAAAAGTGGGCAGGGGCGATACTTGGTATCAGCCAGACCATCATGCAAGACGTTCATGATGGCCAGACAGGTGTCCAGCCCGATGAAATCCGCCAATTCCAAAGGCCCCATAGGGTGATTCGCGCCCAGCTTCATCGATTGGTCGATGGACTGGACGCTTCCGACACCTTCATACAGCGTATAAACGGCTTCGTTGATCATCGGCATCAGAATGCGGTTGACAATGAAAGCCGGGAAATCTTCGGCGCTGGCAGCCGTTTTGCCCAACCGGTCCACCACCGCTTTGCAGGCTTTGAAGGTTTCCTCATCCGTTGCGATACCGCGGATCAGTTCCACCAATTGCATGATCGGAACCGGGTTCATGAAGTGAAAACCCATGAAACGTTCGGGTCGGTCGGTACGGCTGGCCAGACGCGTGATGGAAATGGACGACGTATTCGACGTCAGGATCGTATGCGGCAGGAGGTGTGGCTGCAGATCTTCGAAAATGGCCTGTTTGACCGTTTCCCGCTCGGTCGCAGCTTCGATCACCAGATCGGTCTGTCCCAGCTGCGGCAATTCAAGGGTGGTTGTAATACGCTTCAGGGCCGCCTGCATCGCATCGTCAGTGATCTTGCCGCGTGATGCCTGACGCGCCATGTTGCCTTCGATCGTGGCCATTGCGCTGTTTAACGCATCCTGACTGACATCATTCAGCAAGACATCGTATTCCGCCAAAGCCAGAACATGAGCAATGCCGTTGCCCATCTGACCCGCGCCAATCACCCCGACCGATTTAACTTCCATGTTCAGCTGCCTTTGCCCTGGAGGATACCGGGACAGTATCGGCAGACCGGGGCAGGCGGCAAGGGGATCGAACCGGTCAATTTTGCTTCAAATGCGCGCATTAGGAGATTCTCAATACCTAAGGCCGCAAATTGGCATTTGGGTGAAAATGTGGGGGGCTTGGTATGAGCTTTCATCGGGTCAGCGACAGCACAGAGGCCGCGTGCCAATATGCAGGATCAAACCTTTGGTTTCGGGCACCGCCCGGAAATCTTGAGACGCCCTATGTGGCCTGTCTGGGGGGAGAAGAGACGTTTGGCCGGTTCGTGGAATATCCATACCCGGCATTGCTTGCAAAAAGATTGCCGCAGCCTTGTATCAATTTTGGCAGTCTTTTTTGCGGGGCTGAGGCACTGCTTGCTGATCCGGGGGTCTTAAATCTTGTCAACGGATCGGACCTTTGTGTGCTGCAAGTGCTGGACGTGCCTTACCAGTCGAACAGGTTTTATCGCGTGCATCCGCGTCGGAATGATCGGTTTCTTGAACCCTCGTGCGACCTGCTGGACTTTTATCCCGAGGTCGATTTCACGGAAATCCACTTTGTCAGGCATTTGCTGGAACGGTTGCGTGTCATAAAGGACGCGCGCTTTGAGGTTGTGGCACAGGAGTTGCGAGAGACTTGGTTGCGCAACACATCCGAGCTGATACGCCG
This sequence comes from Ruegeria sp. BHSA123, assembly GCF_059613425.1. Taxonomy (NCBI): domain Bacteria; kingdom Pseudomonadati; phylum Pseudomonadota; class Alphaproteobacteria; order Rhodobacterales; family Roseobacteraceae; genus Ruegeria; species Ruegeria sp. BHSA123. Next base: position 12,154 of record NZ_JBXWSL010000045.1, read on the forward strand.
GATCAAGCCGGGGGTTGTTCTTCTCTGGCTGCATATACAGCGACAGGAAGACCGGCATCGCGACCTTGTCCTGCCCGACGCTGACATGATCGAACAGGTTCGACCGCTATGTGCCGATGTCGTGGAATGCTCGGTCAGTGTGTCCTCCTTGTCAGACGAGATCAAGGACGTGTTGTTCGGGACGCTGCAACAGCCTGTGGCCGAGCATATGCTCGGCCCCTCTGCGCATAGAGTGATTGCCTTGAAGCTTGAGGCGGCTTTGAGGGGATTGAATTGAAAAAGGCCCGCTTGGTGGCGGGCCTTTGGTGATTGTGGGGCTAAGATCCCGGGCTGTGTTCAGCCGAGTTTTTCGGTCAGTTCCGGGACCGCCTGGAACAGGTCGGCGACCAGTCCGAAGTCGGCGACCTGGAAGATCGGTGCTTCTTCGTCCTTGTTGATCGCAACGATGACCTTTGAATCCTTCATGCCCGCAAGGTGCTGGATTGCGCCCGAGATTCCGACCGCGACATACAGATCAGGCGCAACAACCTTGCCGGTCTGACCCACCTGCCAGTCGTTCGGGGCATAGCCCGAGTCCACAGCGGCGCGCGATGCGCCAACCGCTGCACCCAGCTTGTCAGCCAGAGCTTCGATCAGCTTGAAGTCGTCTTGCGAGCCGACACCACGGCCGCCCGAGACAACAACGCCTGCCGAGGTCAGTTCTGGCCGGTCGCTTGCAGCCACCTTGTCTTCGACCCACGACGACAGGCCGGGATTGTCGCCGACCGAGATGGTCTCGACCGCAGCCGAGCCGCCGGTCCCCGCCGCATCGAAGGACGCGGTGCGGATGGTGACGACCTTCTTGGCGTCGTTCGACTTCACGGTCTGGATCGCGTTGCCCGCATAGATCGGGCGCTCAAACGTCGAGCCGTCAACCACGCCCGAGGCATCCGAGATCACCATCACATCCAGCAGGGCTGCGACGCGCGGCATCACGTTCTTGGCGTCGGTGGTCGCGGGGGCCACGATATGCTCGTACCCATCGGCCAGACCCACGATCAGCGCGGCGGTCGATTCCGCCAGGCGATGACCCAGCGACGCGTCTTCGGCCACCAGCACCTTGGACACGCCGTCGATCTTGGCGGCAGCCTCGCCGGCAGCGGCGGCCGAGCCACCTGCGGCCAGAACGGTCACGTCACCCAGCGCCCTGGCGGCGTTGACGGCCTTGGCGGTGGCGTCCAGCGCCAGTTCGCCATTGTTGACTTCGGCAAGCAGAAGTACAGCCATTACACAGCCCCCGCTTCTTTGAGTTTCGAAACCAGCTCATCCACCGAGCCAACGATGATACCTGCGGCCCGTGCCGGCGGTTCTTCGGTCTTGACGATTTCCAGGCGCGGCGTGACGTCGACGCCGTAATCGGCGGCAGTTTTCTCGTCCAGCGGCTTTTTCTTCGCCTTCATGATGTTGGGCAGCGACGCATAACGCGGCTCGTTCAGGCGCAGGTCAACGGTCACGATGGTCGGCATCTTAACGCTGATGGTCTGCAACCCGCCATCCACCTCGCGGGTGATCTTGGCGCTGTCGCCTTCGATATCCAGTTCCGAGGCAAAGGTGCCCTGCGACCAGCCCAACAGGGCCGACAGCATCTGGCCGGTGGCGTTCATGTCGTTGTCGATCGCCTGCTTGCCCGCCAGAACGATGCCGGGCTGCTCTTCCTCGACCACTTTGGCCAGGATCTTGGCAACCGCCAGCGGCTCGATATCGGTGTGCACATCATCCGTCGCAACAACCAGAATCGCGCGATCAGCCCCCATGGCCAGCGCGGTCCGCAGCGTCTCCTGCGCCTGCTTCACACCAATCGAAACGGCAACAACTTCGTCTGCCTTGCCAGCCTCTTTCAGGCGAATGGCCTCTTCAACCGCAATCTCGTCGAACGGGTTCATCGACATTTTGACATTGGCGAGATCAACACCGCTACCGTCCGCTTTCACGCGGACCTTCACATTGTAGTCAATCACGCGTTTGACAGGTACCAGTACCTTCATTGTAGCGCTTTCTCCTCAAAAAAACGGCAAGCCGCGAAGGCGACTCCACCAATGCTCTCGTCGGACTTGATAACGTCTGCTGCACCCGCAAAACAGAGCAAAATCGTCACGTCGTCGCGTCGGGACGTCGCGTTTTGCAGTTTTTTACCTTGAGGCACGCAAGATTGTTGCCCGCATTGTGCCTATTTTCTGGGAAATATTCAGCGGTTCGCGCCAGGAACCCACAGCACGTCGTCCTTGCCATCATTGTTTGCGCAACGGGCCGCGACGAAAAACCAGTCACTTAGCCGGTTGAGGTATTTGACGGCCACGTCGTTAACCGGTTCCATATTTGTCAACTCGACTGCCAATCGCTCGGCGCGACGCGATACGGTGCGGCACACGTGCAAATGCGCGGCCAGCCGCGACCCCCCCGGCAGGATAAAGCTGCGCAGCGGTTCCAATGTTTCGTTCATGATGTCAATTTCGGCTTCCAGCCGGTCGATCTGAGCGGATACGATTCGCAGCGGTGGATAGTCCGCTTCGGCATCCTTCTCCATTTCAGGGCGGCAGAAATCTGCGCCAAGATCAAACAGGTCGTTCTGAATCCGCGACAGGGCGGCATCGACTTCGCCTTCAGCCTCGGTGCGGGCCACGCCAACAAAAGAATTCAACTCGTCCACTGTTCCGTAGGCGGCAACGCGTCCCGAATACTTTGCCACACGCTCGCCATTTCCCAGTGCGGTTTTGCCATCGTCGCCGGTGCGTGTGTAGATTTTGTTCAGCACAACCATTACTGCACTCCTTGCCCGCGTAGATAGACGTAAAGCACGATTAAAACTACGGCGATGAACTGAAAGAGGATGCGCAGGCGCATCATCTTGTTGCTTTTCTTAGCTGCTTCCATGCCGCCTTTGCCGAAATTCGCGATGCCCAGGGCTAACACAACGACAACCGCCGCCATGGCCAGAAGCAGAATGACCATTAAAGGGTCCATTTAAAGTCACCGTCCGGTTTTTTCGATTATCACCCATCTAGCGTCAAGGCACCGAAAAGCGAACGGGAAATAACGTCTCAGATATCCGAAAGGATGCGGTCCGTGGCTTTTGTTGGCAGAATCCGGCGCAGAACCCCTGCGACATATGTCGGGGTGGTCACATAGTAGCGTGGTTTGGGGCGGCGCGCCTCGACCGCATGGGCCAGCTTGTCGGTGACGGCGGAGGCGGGCAGTTCGAACCGGTCCGGTGCACTGTTTTCGTATAACCGCTTCAGCAGCGAACCTTCGTATTTTTCCCGCAGGGCCGAGTTCTCCCAGTCGATGTACTTTTCGAACACCGGGATTGCCTTTTCCCTGAGCTTCGAGGTGATCGGGCCGGGCTCGATCAAAACGACCTGAATGCCGGTATCCCGCAGCTCCAGCCGCAAGGTGTCGGTCAGTCCTTCGATGGCGTATTTGGTGGCGACATATGCGCCGCGCCAGGGGAAGGCGACAAGGCCCAGTACCGAGGAACATTGCACGATCCGGCCGTGGCCCTGCTCGCGCATGACGGGAATAACCTGTCGGGTCAGCTCGTGCCATCCAAAGACATTTGTTTCAAAGATATGGCGCAGAGCGTCTGTCGGGACGTCTTCAACCGCACCGGGCAGTCCATGCGCGCCGTTGTTGAACAGCGCGTCCAGCGTACCGCCCGTTGCTTCAAGTACGTGTGACAATCCCGAGGAAATGGTGTCTTGGTCAGTATAGTCGATTCTTGGGCTTTCAAACCCTTGCGCGCGCAGGCGATCACAGTCGCGCTGCTGTCGGCAGGATGCAAACACACGCCAGCCTCGTGCACGCATTCCGTGTGCTGCGTCCAGCCCAATGCCCGACGAGCATCCCGTAATAAGAATCGATTTCTGCATGTGCCTTCCGAAGTTGAACCCCGCCAAAAGCTAGGGTGGGGTTTGCGGCAGGGCAATGACGTCCGGGCGTCAGTTTGATGTTTTCCGGACAAGTGATGCTGAAATCCACCCAACCTGTTGCGCGGGCAACACCCGCAGGCGCAGCCAGCCGGTGCCGGAGTCACTCAGGACCTCGACCCGTTGGCCAAGCGCGGCCTTGCCGATGATGGGATAGATCGTGCCGGGGCCATCGCGCAGATTAACCCGGGTGCCCGAAATTTCGCGGATGTCGGTCTGGGCCTCGGCAGGCGTGGGCAGTTCGACGACGGGCAACTCAGCGTCGGTGACCACCTGCTCCAGCGCGCTTACGCCCTGCTCCAATGATGCCAGGGTCAGGGTCACGCTTTCGTCTTTAAACAGCGAGGGATTGGCTTTCAGGCCAGCCGCGACCTGCGAGAGGAGGGCCTTTGTTTCGGTCTCACCCAACTGGGCTACGGCCTCGGCAACAGGTGGATCCGCCAGAGCGGGTTTGACGGCGGTCCGGGTGACCAAATCTTCAACAGGTGCAGGTTCAACGACCGGTGCAACCGGTTCGGCCACGACAACCACGCGTTCCGGTTTGGCAGGGCGTACGCCGCGCGGTTCAAAATCGGGGCCGCCGCTCATCACATAAAAGGTCCAACCGAGCGCGGCAAAGGTAACAAGTATCAGGCGCGTCATGGCGCATCCCCCAAGGCAATCGTAACATCAACAAATGGCAGTATCTCAATTGATGAAAGCTTAGCATATTTCGGGGGACGAGTCGAAAAATGGGGGAAAACAACATGGTGTCTCCCCCTGTTGCAAAAAGCACGACTTTTCCCCAGCAATTTATGTGTTGCTCGCTTTACCAGGGCGCACTTGCGTCGTATCACATCATATATGAACGATACGATCGATGACCCCAACATGGAGGCCCCTGCAGGTGGGGGCGAGGTGGCGGAACCGCTGCGCCGCGCGATTGGTGAGCGGTATCTGACCTATGCGCTGTCCACCATCATGCACCGGGCGCTGCCCGATGCGCGGGACGGGTTGAAGCCGGTTCACCGCCGAATCCTCTATGCGATGAGAGAGTTGCGACTCAGTGCAACCGGAGGTTTCCGGAAGTCTGCCAAGATTTCCGGCGACGTGATGGGCAACTATCACCCGCATGGCGATGCTGCAATTTACGATGCGATGGCGCGCCTGGCGCAGGATTTCAACGTCCGCTATCCGCTGGTCGACGGGCAGGGCAATTTCGGCAATATCGACGGCGATAACCCGGCGGCCTCGCGATACACCGAGGCGCGGATGACCATCGTGGCCGAGGCGCTGCTGGAAGGGTTGAACGAAGACGCCGTTGATTTCCGCGACAATTACGACGGCACCCTGACCGAACCGGTCGTGCTGCCTGCACAGTTCCCGAACCTGCTGGCCAATGGCGCAAGTGGTATCGCGGTGGGGATGGCGACGAATATCCCGCCGCACAACATCTCGGAACTCTGCGATGCCTGTCTGCATCTGATCAAGACACCGGAGGCGCGCGACGACACGTTGCTGAACTACGTGCCCGGCCCTGACTTCCCGACCGGTGGCGTGATTGTCGAGCTGCCCGAGAATATCGCGCAAGCCTATCGCACCGGGCGCGGTTCGTTCCGTTTGCGCTGCAAGTACGAGGTCGAGGATTTGGGGCGCGGACAGTGGCAGATCATCGTCACCGAGATTCCTTATCAGGTTCAAAAGTCCAAGCTGATCGAGAAGATCGCCGAGCTGATCCAGACCAAGAAAATCCCGATCCTTGCCGATGTGCGCGACGAATCCGCCGATGACATCCGTCTGATCCTCGAGCCGCGCTCCAAGAATGTGGACCCTGAGGTGCTGATGGGCATGCTTTATCGCAACTCGGACCTTGAGGTGCGGTTCAGCCTGAACATGAACGTGCTGATCGACGGGGTGACGCCCAAGGTCTGCTCGATGAAGGAAGTGCTGCGCGCGTTTCTAGATCACCGACAAGAGGTGCTGCTGCGCCGCTCGCGCCACCGCATGGCCAAGATCGACCACCGGCTGGAAGTGTTGGAGGGCTTTATCGTTGCCTTCCTGAACCTCGACCGTGTGATAGACATCATCCGCTACGACGAAGACCCCAAAGCCGCGCTGATGCGCGAGGATTGGGGGATCGCCCACATCCGCGCCACCAGCGAGGCCGACTATGTCTCACCCAAACCGGGCGAGGGCGAGTTGTCCGAGGTTCAGGTTGACGCGATCCTCAACATGCGCCTGCGCAGCCTGCGCCGTCTGGAAGAGATGGAGCTGGTTCGCGAACGCGATGAGTTGATGCTGGAACGTGCCAACCTCGAAGACTTGTTGGCCGACGAAGGCCTGCAATGGGCCAAGATTTCCGAGCAGTTGAAAGAGACGAAAAAGACCTTCGGCAAAGATTACGAAGGCGGCGCGCGCCGCACGCGGTTCGCCGAAGCGGGTGAGGTCGAAGAGGTGCCGCTTGAGGCGATGATCGACCGCGAACCGATCACGGTCGTCTGCTCTCAGATGGGTTGGATTCGCGCCATGACCGGTCATATCGACCTGACCCGTGAATTGAAGTTCAAGGATGGCGATGGGCCGCGCTTTATCTTCCATGCGGAAACGACCGATCGGTTGCTGGTCTTCGCTTCGAACGGGCGGTTCTATACAGTCAGCGCGGCCAACCTGCCCGGCGGGCGGGGCATGGGCGAACCCCTGCGCCTCATGGTCGATTTGCCGAACGAGGCACGGATCATCGATATCCTGATCCACAAACCGGGGCGCAAGCTGCTGGTGGCCTCGGATGCGGGCAACGGGTTCATGGTGCCCGAAGATGACGTGCTGGCCCAGACGCGAAACGGCAAGCAGGTGCTGAACGTCAAGGACGACGAAACAGCAGTGATCTGCAAACCGGTCGAGGGCGACCACGTTGCAATCGTGTCCCAGAACGGCAAGTTCCTTGTCTTCCCGACAGAAGAATTGCCCGAAATGACTCGCGGCAAGGGCGTGCGCCTGCAAAAATACAATATGGCACGCGGGCGGCAGGGAACGCTTGAGCTGGACGGCGGTCTGTCTGACATCACCACCTTCAACTGGGAGGAGGGCCTGAAATGGTCCATGGGAGGCGACAAGACCCGGCATGAGGCAGATATGTCCCAATGGCTGTCCAAGCGCGCCAGCGTAGGGAAAAAAGCGCCTTACGGCTTCCCGCGGGACTATAAGTTTTCGTGATCCGACCCCGGTTGCGGTAGAAATCCACCGATACGGCTTGGCACAACCCGTATCGGTGCGCTACACCCAATAAAAACAGGCCTATCGAGACAGAGAGACATGTTGCGCATTCTGACCCTAATCACCGGATTGGCCCTGATGGCCGCATGCACGCAGACGCAGGTTTATGAACCGCCTGAATCGCTGGGTGAATTCAAGCTGCGGGTCAACTACGCGTTCGCTGACAAGGCCGTGCAAGGGCCAGTATCCCGCGATGCAACACCCGACGAATGGACGAAGGCCATCCAGAATGCAGTCGATATTCGTCTGGGCCGTTATGAAGGTACGCAGGAATATGACATCGGAATCAGCCTGGAAGGCTACATGCTGGCGCCCCCGGGAATCCCGATCATCTACAATCCCAAAAGCACTGCGATTGTGCTGGTCAACGTTTATGACGTGAAGAAAGAAAAGTTTCTGGCAAAGGGAAAGCAGTTCCAGGTGCTGGAAGACACGACCGGAGGCAGTGCGCTGAAAGGGTCGGGGCACGAGCGTACCAAAAACGAACAGATGGCCGGTCTGTCACTGAAAGTAGCCGACCGGGTCGAAGAGTGGCTGGCTGAAGAACATGAAGAGAATGGCTGGTTCGAAAAACGGCCAGACCTGATCCAGCCCCTCGATTCCACCGAGGTTACGCAAAATCCGGCGGGATAACCGCATTTCCCTCAGGATGTGCTTGATTTTCCCCTTTGAACCAAATATCTCGCGCGCGCAGATAGTAACCCGGGACCAAGGGTCCCCCAAATCGCAAAAGGGCGCCTGAGGAATGGCAAAGGAAAAGTTTGAGCGTACAAAACCGCACGTCAACATCGGCACGATTGGGCATGTTGACCATGGTAAGACGACGCTGACCGCAGCGATCACCAAGTATTTTGGT
>NZ_JBXWSL010000046.1:0-19728 GCF_059613425.1 Ruegeria sp. BHSA123
TGGCAGATCAGCGCCGGTGGCGAAACCTGCGCTGATCACCCAAGGGAGGAACGCAATGAATAAAAAAGCACTCACGGCGATCGCGGCAGTTCTGGCATTCCCAGTATCAGTGGCCGCCGGACCTGACGAAGACAAGTTGGTGATCAACGAAGAATTGGAAATGGTTTCGGTGACCGAAGCCCCGGCCCATGTCGAGAACTTCGATACGATTTACTCGGGGTGGCATTTCAGGACCGATGAAACCCAGGCTTTGCAGATCGACGATTTCGACAACCCGGCGATGGTATTTGTCGATCAGGCCTCGGACCTGTACCAGACTGTCGATGGGGCGGCTGGCAAAAGCTGCGCGTCCTGCCACAGTGACGTGGAAAGCTTTGAGGGGTTGCAGGCATCTATGCCCAAGGTCGATGCGGAAACCGGCAAGCTGGTGGTAATGGAAGACCTGATCAACAAGTGCCGCACGGAACGCATGGAAGCGGACGCGTGGAAGTGGTCGGGTGCGGATATGCAGGGTGTGGTGGCATTGATCGCTCTGCAATCGCGTGGATTGCCCATGAATGTCGCCATTGATGGTGATGCGGCCCCGTATTGGGAGCAGGGCAAGGAAATGTACTACACACGATATGGTCAGCTGGAGTTGAGCTGCGCCAACTGTCACGAAGACAACTGGGGCAACATGATCCGGGCCGACCATCTGAGCCAGGGGATGGTCAACGGTTTCCCGACCTATCGTCTGAAACAGGCCAAGCTGATCTCGCGCCACAATCGCTTCCGCGGCTGTATTCGCGATACACGCGCTGAAACCTTTGCAGAAGGCTCGGACGAATTCCGCGCACTGGAGCTTTATGTAGCATCGCGCGGCAATGGGCTTTCGGTCGAAACGCCGTCGGTACGCCAGTAACAAAGAACCCGCGCCGGGATTGTCGGGCGCGGGTTTTTCATTTCTACTACATTCACACATTTATATGTGAAACAGGAAAGCCGACAGATGATATCGCGACGTGATTTTCTACAGGTCTCCATGGCGGCCTCAGCGCTATATGGGGCATCCGGTTTAGGGAACTGGGCAAGGCTGGCGGCCCAGCAAAGCCTGAGCCAGGACCAGTTGCTGGAATTTGAGACCTTCGGAAATATCAGCCTGATTCATATCACCGATATCCACGCGCAGCTTAAACCGATCTACTTCCGCGAGCCCGAGGTCAATCTGGGCATCGGAGACGCGCGCGGGCAAATGCCGCATGTGACGGGGGCCGCGTTTCGCAAGGCTTATGGGATCGAAGATGGCAGCCCGTCCGCCTATGCGCTTACCTACAATGACTTTGCTGCATTGGCAAAAACGTATGGCCGCGTCGGAGGGCTTGACCGGGTCTCGACTGTTATCAACGCCATCCGTGCCGACCGGCCAGATGCGCTGTTGCTGGATGGGGGCGACACCTGGCATGGCTCGTATACCTGCTATCAGACGGCGGGTCAGGACATGGTCAACGTGATGAATGCACTCAAGCCCGATGCGATGACATTCCATTGGGAGTTCACGTTGGGCAGCGAGCGGGTCAACGAGATCGTCGAAGGTTTGCCCTTTGCGGCGCTAGGTCAGAATATCTTTGACGCGGAATGGGATGAACCTGCGGAACTTTTCAGGCCCTACAAGTTCTTCGAGCGCGGCGGGGCCAAAGTTGCCGTTATCGGACAGGCTTTCCCGTATATGCCAATTGCCAACCCCAGTTGGATGTTCCCGGAATACTCGTTCGGGATCCGGGATGAGAACATGCAGGCCATGGTGGACGAGGTGCGCGACGCCGGTTCCGATGTGGTCGTTGTCCTCAGCCATAACGGCTTTGACGTGGATAAGAAGATGGCGAGCCGTGTTCAGGGGATTGACGTAATCCTGAGCGGTCACACCCATGACGCATTGCCTGAACCGGTTCTGGTCGAAAAGACGCATATCATCGCGTCCGGCTCGAACGGCAAGTTCGTCAGCCGCGTTGATCTGGACGTGCGGGATGGCCAGATGATGGGGTTGAAGCACAAGCTGATCCCGATCTTTTCAGACGTCATCGCGCCTGATCCGGCAATCACGGCCCTGATCAACGAACAGCGTTCACCATATGATGCGGCGCTAAGCGAAGTGATTGGCAAGACGGACTCGCTGCTGTATCGCCGCGGAAACTTCAATGGCACGTGGGACGATCTGATCTGTGACGCACTGATCAGCGAGCGCGAGGCGGATATTGCCATGTCGCCGGGTGTGCGCTGGGGACCGTCGATCCTGCCCGGTCACGAGATCACGCGCGAGGATATCTGGAACGTCACCTCGATGTCTTATCCGAATGCGTATCGCACGGAAATGACGGGTGAGTTCATTCACGTGATCCTCGAGGATGTTGGCGACAACCTGTTCAACCCCGATCCCTATTACCAGCAGGGTGGCGACATGGTGCGTGTCGGCGGACTTGGATACCGTATCGATGTGACCAAACCGCAAGGGCAGCGGATCAGCGACATGACCCTGCTCAAGACTGGTGAGGCGATTGATCCGGCGAAATCCTATGTTGTGGCCGGTTGGGCCAGCGTCAACGAAGGCACCGAAGGCCCGCCCATCTGGGATGTCGTCGAAAACCACATTCACAGCCAGGGTACCGTAACTGTCGAACCGAATACATCGGTCGAGGTGATCGGAGCCTGACAGCGCGAACCGAACTTCAAACATTGAATACAAGATTTGCTGATCGAATGACGGAGGCAAACAAGATGAGCGAGAACCCAAGGGGAAAAGCCCCATCGCGTCGCCAGTTTCTAAGCGGTGCCGCCGCGGTTGGCGTAGGTGCGGTCGGAGCCTCAGCGGCGCGCGCCGCAGGCCCTGACCCGCTGATCACGCAGGTTCAGGAATGGGCACAGTCAACGGGCGAAGGCGTGGATGCAACCCCCTACGGCCTGCCAATCCAATTCGAGAGTGATGTTGTACGGCGCAATGTCGAGTGGTTGACCGCAGACACGATCAGTTCGATCAATTTCACGCCGATCCACGCGCTGGACGGTACGATCACCCCGCAGGGATGCGCGTTCGAGCGGCACCATTCGGGTGCGATCGAGCTGAGCAAGGCGGACTACCGTCTGATGATCAACGGTCTGGTCGAAACTCCGCTGATCTTCACATATGAAGATCTGGAACGTTTCCCGCGTGAAAACCGTATCTATTTCTGCGAATGCGCTGCCAATACCGGTATGGAATGGGCCGGTGCGCAGCTCAACGGCGCGCAGTTCACGCACGGAATGATCCACAACATGGAATACTCCGGTGTGCCGCTGCGCACCCTGCTGGAAGAAGCGGGGGTAAAGACCGAAGGCAAATGGGTTTACGTCGAAGGCGCGGATGCTTCCTCGAACGGCCGCTCAATCCCACTGGAAAAGGCAATGGACGACGTACTTGTTGCGTTCAAAGCCAATGGAGAGGCTTTGCGCAAAGAACACGGCTATCCGGTCAGGCTGGTCGTTCCCGGCTGGGAAGGCAACATGTGGGTTAAGTGGCTGCGCCGGGTCGAGGTCACCGAGATTGCTATCGAAAGTCGCGAAGAGACATCCAAGTATACGGATACACTCGAAGACGGAACATCACGCAAATGGACATGGGTAATGGACGCCAAATCGGTCGTCACCTCGCCCAGCCCGCAAGCGCCGATCACGCATGGGCCGGGGCCGTTGGTGATCACCGGGTTGGCCTGGTCCGGGCGGGGCTCGATTACCGGCGTCGATTTGTCGGTGGATGGTGGCAAAAACTGGTTTCCTGCGCGTCTGGCGGCCCCCGGAACAGACAAGGCGCTGACCCGGTTTTATTTGGACCATAACTGGGACGGTACAGAGATGCTGTTGCAGGCCCGCGCCAAGGATTCGACCGGTTACGTCCAACCCAGCAAAGCTCAGCTGCGCGACGTGCGTGGTGAGAACTCGATCTACCACAACAATTGTATCCAGACCTGGTGGATCAAGGAAAGCGGAGAGGCGGAAAATGTCGAAGTATCGTAAACTATTGGCCGCCTCGGCCCTTGGGTTGTGCGTGGCGGTTCCAGCCCATGCAGACAAGCTTGGACTTGGGCGCCCTGCGTTGCCCGAAGAAATCGCAGCATGGGACCACGACGTTGCACCTGACGGAACCGGATTGCCCGAAGGGTCCGGCGACGTGTTCACCGGTGAAGAGGTCTTTGCCGAACGGTGCGCGATCTGTCATGGCGATTTTGCAGAAGGTGTGGGCAATTGGCCGAAACTGGCGGGCGGCGAGGGCACGCTTGCGGATAAGGACCCGCTGAAAACAGTGGGCTCCTTCTGGCCGCACCTTTCGACGGTATGGGACTATGTGAACCGTTCGATGCCGTTTGGAGACGCACAATCGCTGGAGCCTGACGATGTTTACGCGATTGTCGCCTATATCCTGTATTCCAACGACATCGTTGATGATGAGTTCACGCTGTCGCACGAAAATTTCCTTGAAGTGGAAATGCCGAATGCCGGGGGTTTCATCGTGGATGACCGCGAAACGGCCGAGGCGCATTTCTGGACGGATGAGCCATGCATGGTGGGTTGCAAAGAAGGCGTGGAAATCACCATGCGCGCCGCCGTTCTGGATGTAACGCCTGACGAAGCCGGGGCTGAAAGCGCGGACCCGGCATCTGTTTCCGAGGAAGCACCCGTCGAGGTCGAAGAAACCGCTGACGACACAGCGGCACTTGATCCCGAAATGATCGAAAATGGCGAAAAAGTTTTCAAGAAGTGCAAGTCATGCCATCAGGTCGGCGAGGGGGCCAAGCATCGCGCGGGTCCGGCATTGAACGGCGTTGCCGGTGCCAATGCGGCCGCCGTCGAAGGCTTTAAGTACTCCAAGGCCATGAAAGCTGCCGCCGAGGATGGCTTGATCTGGACGGATGAAGAGATGGCCGCGTTTCTGGCCAAGCCTAAAGCCTACATGAAGGGGACACGTATGTCCTTTGCCGGGCTGAAGAAACAGGATGAAATCGACGCGGTCATCGTTTACCTGAAGTCGTTCGGAAGCTGATCATGTGGCGGCGGTGGGCAACAGGTGTCATGTTTGCTGCGAGTATCCTGACAACTGCCGCCACCGCGACCGAAGACTTGGGCGATGCTGTAGCCGGCAAACTTGTGTTTGCCCAATGCAAAGAATGTCATCAGGTCGGCGCCGGTGCTGAAAACAGGATCGGTCCGCACCTGAATGGTGTATTTGGCCGCCGGGCTGCCGGGCTAGAGGAGTTCACCTATTCCAAAAGCCTGATCCGTGCAGGTACTTCGGGGCTGGAATGGCACGCCGACACATTGTCGGCTTACATTGAAAACCCCCGCGCATTCGCATCCGGCACCAGAATGAGCTTTCGTGGGCTCGAGAACCCGGAAGATCGGGCCAATGTAATTGCCTATTTGCGTGTGTTTTCCGACAACCCGCAGGACATCCCCGAAGCCGACCCAACGGCAAAGAGAACGGACCATTCCGTCAACCCCGAAATCCTCGCGATACAGGGTGATCCAGAATACGGCGAATATCTGAGCAGCGAATGCACGACATGCCACCAGATAGAGGGAGGCGATGATGGGATTCCCTCGATCGTTTACTGGCCCGACCAGGATTTCGTTGTCGCCATGCACGCCTACAAGGACAAGCAGCGGCCCCATCCCGTCATGCAGATGATCGCGGGCCGCCTGAGCAGCGATGAGATCGCGGCATTGGCCGCTTACTTCAACAACCCACAGTGACAATGCCCAAGGGGAGGAAACGCGATGACACTCAACAGACGGACATTTCTGGGAACCGCAGGGGTACTTGCCGCCGGGCTGTCGGCCCCGATGGTGCTGGCGCAGGGAAAGCCCCGTGTCGTGGTGGTCGGGGGCGGGGCAGGCGGCGCAACCGCGGCGCGCTATATTGCCAAAGACAGCAAGGGCGAGATTGACGTCACCCTGATCGAGCCGTCCAAAACATATTACACCTGTTTTTTCTCGAACCTGTATCTGGGCGGGTTTCAGGAGCTTTCGGACATTGCGCACAGCTATGGCACGCTTGCCGCAAAATACGGTATCAACGTGGTTCACGATTGGGCCGTGGGTGTCGACCGCGACGCCAAAACCGTCTCGTTAGCGGGTGGCGGATCTATTCCATATAACAAACTGATCCTGAGTCCGGGTATCGACTTTGTCGATGGCGCGGTCAAGGGGTGGGATGTGACTGCACAAAACAAGATGCCGCATGCGTATAAGGCGGGCTCTCAAACCGAGCTGTTGAAGGCGCAGGTTCTGGCGATGCCCGAGGGTGGAACCTTTGCGATGGTCGCGCCGCCGAACCCGTACCGTTGCCCCCCCGGACCTTATGAGCGGGTTTCGATGGTTGCGCATGTGCTGAAGGCGAACAATCCGACAGCGAAAATCATCATTGCTGATCCGAAAGACAAATTCTCCAAGATGTCTTTGTTCCAGGAAGGTTGGGCCGACCACTACGAAGGCATGATCGACTGGATCGGAGAGGATTTTGGCGGCGGCAATGTCTCGGTCAATCCGGATGCCATGACGGTGACCATCGATGGTGAAGAAACCAAGGTCGATGTCTGCAACGTGATCCCGGCCATGAAAGCCGGGCGTATTTCGGAAATGGCCGGTGTGATCGATGGCAACTGGGCACCGGTGAACGCGGCGGACATGTCATCGAAAGCTGACCCTGACATCTATGTTCTTGGTGATGCCAGCCAGCAAGGCGACATGCCGAAATCCGGTTTTTCGGCCAACAGCCAGGCGAAAGTCTGCGCCAATGCCGTTCGCGGTGCATTGACCGGATCAAAGATATTCCCGGCCAAGTTTTCGAACACGTGCTGGTCGCTCATTGATACGGATGACGGGATCAAGGTTGGTGCGACTTATGAAGCAACGCCAGAAAAGATTGCCAAGGTGGACGGCTTTATCAGCCAGACCGGCGAAGACTCCGACCTGAGAAAAGCAACCTACCAAGAGTCGCTGGGTTGGTATGCCGGTATCACATCGGACATGTTCGGTTAAGAAACGCCAAGGCTTTGACCGGTGTCAAAGCCTTGGCGGTGAAATCTGAAGAAATGTGGTTCAGGAGGAGGAACATCATCATGAAACACTTTATCGCATCAGCCGCTTTTTCGGTTGCATTAGCAAACCCGGTTTTTGCAGGGGAGGTCATTGCCGTCCCCTTTGACGGCAGCTTTGATGACGCCACCTTTGCCGTTGAATCAGCAATTGTTGGGCAGGGGCTGGTTATCGATTATGTGAGCCATGTTGGTGACATGCTGAACCGGACGGGGGCGGATGTCGGCAGCGACAAGCAGATCTTCACAGCCGCTGAAATATTTATCTTTTGTTCCGCAAAGCTCTCGCGCGAAATGATGGAGGCCGACCCGATGAATATCGGCTATTGCCCCTACGGGATCTTCGTGGCCGAGGACGAAGGCGGTGTCAAAGTGGGCTACCGAAGCTATCCTGACGGACCGATGGAGAAAGTCGAAGCCCTGTTGGCCGGTATCGTAGAAGAAGCCGTTGGAAACTGACATGAACTACCAACAGTTTTTTCTTGATCAGCTAGGGCAATTGCAGGCCGAAGGAAATTACCGGGTCTTCGCCGAGCTTGAGCGTCATTGCGGAGCATTTCCAACTGCACACAACCATGCAGAAAACGGACCTGAGAAAGTCACAGTCTGGTGCTCGAACGATTATTTGGGAATGGGTCAGCATCCAAAGGTTCTGGCGGCCATGCACCGCGCGATCGACACCTGTGGCGCAGGGGCTGGCGGGACTCGGAATATTTCGGGGACCACGCATGAACATGTTCTGCTTGAGCAGGAGCTTGCGGATCTGCATGGCAAGGAAGCAGCGCTGCTATTCACGTCCGGGTATGTTTCAAATTGGGCTGCTTTGGGAACTCTGGCTTCGCGAATTCCCGGTATCACGGTTCTGTCCGACGAATTGAACCACGCGTCGATGATCGAGGGTATCCGTCACAGTCGTTGCGCAAAGCGGGTCTGGAAGCATAACGATTTGAAGGACCTTGAACGACATCTCATGGACCTGCCATCCAACGCACCAAAACTGATCGCGTTTGAAAGTGTGTATTCGATGGATGGCGATATCGCGCCGATTGCCGAAATCTGCGATCTGGCGGATCGGTACGGCGCGATGACCTATCTGGACGAGGTTCATGCCGTCGGGCTGTATGGGCCGCGCGGTGGCGGCATCGCTGAACGCGAAGAGCTGATGGATCGCCTGACGGTTATCGAAGGCACGTTGGGCAAAGCGTTCGGCGTGGTTGGTGGATACATCGCGGCGTCAAAGGAACTTGTCGACTTTGTCCGTTCCTTTGCCAGCGGATTTATCTTTACCACAGCATTGCCCCCGGCCGTCGCCGCCGGCGCCGCAGCATCCGTCCGGCACCTCAAGCATAGCAATGAAGAGCGGTGCCTGCATCAGCAACGCGTAAGCGAGGTTCGGAGCAGGCTGGACGCTTTGGGCATCCCGCACACGCCCAACCCAAGCCATATTATCCCGGTCATGGTCGGTGATCCGGTCAAGTGCCGCTTCATCTCGGATGTTTTGATGCGCGACTACGGGATTTATATCCAGCCGATAAACTATCCTACTGTCCCGAAAGGCACCGAACGCCTTCGGATTACGCCGTCACCTGTACATTCGTCAGAAGATGTAACCCTGTTGGTCGAGGCGTTGGGTGCATTGTGGACACAGTGCCAGCTTGCGCGCAAACCGATGGCCGCACAGTGAGAACTTGACGGAAGGCAAAGACGGACACGTAAAGAGGTGAGAGTTTTGTCTATGGAACGCCTCATCGATCTGCTGGGAGATTCGGGCACATTGGCTGCCGCCGGTTTGCTTGTTGGCATCCTGTTCGGAGTCACCGCTCAGAAATCTCAATTCTGTTTGCGGGCATCCACTGTTGAAGTCGCCGAGGGCGAGCTTGGCCCCCGTCTGGCCGTCTGGCTGGTCGCGTTCACGTCGGCGCTGACGCTGGTACAGGGGTTCGTCTCGATTGAATGGCTGGATTTGTCCGAGGCGCGGTCAATTGCGTCGACAGGCAGCCTGAGTGGCGCGGTGATCGGCGGTTTGATGTTTGGCGTCGGAATGATTTTGGCGCGCGGATGCGCGTCGCGCCTGTTGGTGTTGGCCTCATGCGGCAACCTTAGGGCAATGGTGACGGGGCTGGTTCTGACGTTGGTCGCGCAAGCGGCTTACACAGGTGTGCTCAGCCCCGCGCGCGAGGCGCTGTCCGGTCTTTGGACGATCGCAGGTGGCAACGCGCGCGACCTTTCGGCACTACTTGGATTTTCGCCGATCGCATACTCAGCCTTTGCCGCGGGGACATTTGTTCTGGCCGTTGCGTTTGCAGCGCGCCAGCAGGTTACAATGACAAAGATTGTCATGGCAGCCGGAGTTGGTGTCGCTGTGGCGCTTGGCTGGTTGATGACATTTGCGATTGCACAAGCCTCCTTCGACGTCGTGCCGGTGTCTTCGGTCACGTTCACCGGCCCGGCAACGGACACATTGATGGCGCTGGTGGCTGAGCGGAAAATTGCCCTGTCCTTTGGCATTGGTCTGGTTCCGGGCGTTGCAATTGGCGCCGCTGTTTCTGCCATTCTTTCCGGCGAGTGGAAGATCGAACAATTTGGCCCGGATACTCCGATGGAGCGCTACCTTGTGGGGGCCGTCTTGATGGGATTTGGTGCAATGTTGGCAGGTGGCTGCGCCGTTGGTGCCGGATTGTCCGGGGGATCGTCCTTGTCGATAACTGCGTGGCTTGCCGTCTTCTCGATGTGGGTCGGGGCCGTCGCCACCCATCGGATGATGATGCGAATGCTCGTTCTTCGGCGGTCCTGACTTATTCGAATTCCATCTGTTCGTAGACACGACCGGCGTTTTTTGTGGCCAGTTCCTCGAACGTGTCCAAATGGGCATAAAGGGTTTGGTCGACGTAATAGGCCTCGGCCAGATCCCCGCCTGCATCCATATGTTCGCGTATCTTTGCGCGCAGGTAGACCAGATAATCATGTGTATACCGGCGCACCTGATCCATGTTCGTAGGATGACCGTGCCCGGGGATCACATATGTGGCTTCCAGTGCCTCGAACTCATTGTCCCAGGTCTCAAGCCAATCTGCGGTGTAGGTGTCCTGAAAGATCGGCAGCATACGTTCGTGAAATGCCATGTCACCCGCGATGACAAGGCTTTGATTGGGCAACCAGATCGAAATGTCGCCGGGGCTGTGCGCAGGTCCAAGATGTTTGGCCTCGATGCGAAAATCGCCGAGTTCGACGATGTATTCATCGTCAAACGTTTCTGTCGGACCGGCCAGAAAAGTTCCTTTTGCCTTGTCCTTGTTATATGCCTGCATCCCTTCAAGGATTTGCGGCCCATATTCTTCGAATTCAGCCGCCGCATCTGAATGAGCAACGATGGGCACTCCAAGTCCCGACCAGTAGGCGTTCCCCAGCATGGCGTGCCCCTGACCGTTTTCGTTAAAGACAAGCTTCACGGGCTGATCCGTGATCGCTTGGATCTCCTTGTGAAGCGCTTCGGCAAGCGCATAAGCCGCGCCACCGTTGATGACGACAACGCCCTCTCCGGTCACGATGAAGCTGAGGTTGTTGTTGTGGCCCGAATTCTCATAGGTTGGGGGTGCGGTTGCGCCTATGGCAGAAAAGACGCCGGGAATAAACTCGACAGGTTTCGAGTAAAGAACGCTCTGCGGGTACTGGTCAGCAATATCCTCACTGGCCCAGGTTTGTGTGGCCAGGGTACAGGCAATCAACAAAGCGCGCATCATGCAGGCTCTCCAATAAATCGATAGGTCGAACCGGCCTTTTCGACACGGCCAAATCCGCCATTTGGCAGATGGAATCCAATAATATTCATTTGGGCATGAGAAATCTGATCCAGCAGCGATTTCCGTGCACTTGCCGCGGCGTCGGGGTCCTGATCCGTACCGCTGCGCCAGTCCGGACGCTCGAACGCGACGTGCGGATTGCCGAGCGCATCGCCCACGACCATCACCGCGTCACTGCCTTTGCGAATCTCGAAGGCCATATGTCCGGGCGTGTGCCCGAAACTAGCGCGTGCTGCGATACCGGGAAGGATTTCCTGCCCATCATCAAAAAACGCAACCATGCCTTCGATGGCTTCCATGCGCCGCTTTGCGCCCACCGCGAAGGCCGTGCGGTCGGCCCCTATCGTTTCCTTGGTTGCGGGGTTCCACCAATAGTCCCATTCCGTGCGGCCAAGATGAAATCTTGCATTGGGAAAGAGTGGATCTCCGAAGTCGTCCAGCACACCCCAGATGTGATCTGGATGTGCATGGGTGAAGATCACCTGCGTGACCTCATCCGGAGACAACCCGACGGCGTCCAGAGTTTCCGGAAGTTTGCCAGCGGTTTGCATGAAGTCGGGCCCGGCTCCAACGTCGAACAGTATGGTATTCTGGTCATCGCGGTAGAGCACAATGTTGCACTCGGGCTGGTAACTGGTCAGATCTGCCTGATAGCGGTTCAGAAGTTCTGTTAGCTCTGCCTCGGGCATTGCGCCAAAGACCATTTCGGGCGGCAACGACAGATACCCATCTGACAAAGTCGAAATCCTTGCCGATTGGCCAAGTGTCATCTCCGCAATCGCAAAGCTGGGTCGCAGGCAGAGCGCCAGACATGCGCCCTGAGACAGGAAGGTGCGCCGGGAGAAATGTGGGTCTCTGCTCATACACAATCATTAAGATGAATGTTTTTATTTGTAAATGATGAATGACGCGGACGGCACATTATCTCTGGGGCTTTCCACCACTTGCGTTGGAATGTTCGCAGCAAGGTGTCGCACATCTGGCCCATCCCAAAGTACCTTTGACACGTCTTTGCGAAGCAGATACGGAATGGACTACCTGGAGCGGCGGTGAAAACCTGTGCATCGCGGCGCAGGATGTCCTGTTGCAGGTGCAGGGCACCCGCCACGGCTTGCAGGAGATTTCAACGCAAAGCGACCTACCAGGACACTACAATTGTGACGTCACCCAGCCAGCGCATGCGGCAGGTGTTCAACCAGAGCCCGTTGCACGACCGCAAATCTTGGCGTGTGTGCGATTTCCTCTAGCGTCGCGACCCAAAGTGGAACCTCGATTCTGGGATCAATGTCGTTCAACCTGTGAAGCCGGGGATCAGCGTCGCCAATAAAAGCAGGTAAAAAAGCTCGCCCCGCACCCGATGCAACCATCTGCTGAAGCACCAGAAAACTGTCTGCTCCGTTTGTCATGTCATCGGCGCGAACATGTTCAGCCAACCATTTGGCCGGGAGTGAACGGCTGAGAGCCCCATCAAGCCGCATCCATTTTTGGTCACGGGTACCGTCACTGTAAACCCCAAAGAACAACGTTCCTGCGCGCTCTCCGGTCAACCCTTCACCAAGTTGAACTGAAGGGCGGACAACTATATCCGCAGTTAACCTGGTCAGATCATGGTGACTGTTACCGCTGAGGATCGTCAGTTCGAGGCTCGGATAGAGGGCGGAAATTGAGTTTAGTATCTGTGGCAGGACAAACTGGCAAAGGCTGTCCGTGGACGCGATACGCACATGACCCGCAGGCGAACGATTTGCGCCCACAACGGCGCGTTCTACCGAAAGCACGGCGTCTTCAACGCTTTCCATGGCGGACAGAATTGTTCTGGCTTCGGGAAGTACTGAATACCCTGACGGGTCTTTCCGAAAAACAACACTGCCATATCGGTGTTCGAAGGCGGCAACTCTGCGCAGGACGGTTGCATGTGCAACGCCCAGGGCTGTCGCCGCCGCATTCAACGAGCCGTGTTTGCTGACGGCGAGGGCATACCGAATATCGTCCCAATTGTCGTTGTTCATAAATGAACAGGAGAGGCCGAATAACAAACAATTACAAGAAAAATCGTTCAAGCTATCATATGGCACATTAAACAGGGAGCCACACCATGATTAAGAAGTCTTCGATCTTTGCGGCAGGTCTTTTGTCCTTGGCCGTAGTTGGAACTGCAATTGCTCAGGATAGCGAAAACCCGGCTGTAAAAGCGCGGACTTCGATTATGCAGCTTTACGCTTTCAACCTTGGCACGTTGGGCGCCATGGCCAAGGGAGAGGCAGAATATGATGCCGAAGCGGCTACGCGAGCCGCAAATAATATTGTCGTTGTGTCGCAGATTGACCAGTCCGCGATGTGGCCAGCCGGATCGGATAATGTGTCAGACCCGTCAACCCGCGCCTTGCCCGCTATTTGGGAAAACTTCGCAGATGTCGGGGCCAAAGGGCAGGCACTGGCCGATGCCGCTGTTGCGATGCAGGCTGCGGCAGGTCAGGATGTTGAAGCTCTGAAAGGGGCGATGGGCCAACTTGGCGGAGCCTGTTCGGCCTGTCACAAAGCATACAGAGCACCAGAAAATTAAAGGAGTATTGATCAGTGCGGCGCATTCTACTTTTCGCCGTTCTAGTCATGCTTATGGTCGGGTTGGCCGGTTTGCTGCTAACCCGGCCGCAAAGAGTTGATCCGGCACAGTTGGCCGGTCTGACCCCCGACGTGACCAGAGGGGCGTCTGTCTTCTATTCAGCAGGATGCGCCTCGTGCCACTCGGCCCCGGATGCCCGCGCGGAAGGAAAGCTTGTTCTAGCAGGCGGGCGCCGGTTTGAAACGGATTTCGGTACGTTTGTAGCTCCAAACATTTCCAGTGAACCAGACGTCGGAATTGGATCATGGTCCGCGTTGGATCTGGCCAATGCCCTGAGACACGGAACAGGACCAAAGGGACAACATTATTACCCGGCCTTTCCCTATACCTCTTATGCCAAGATGACGGTCGAGGACGTCGCGGCGCTTCATGCGTTTTTGAACACCCTGCCTGCATCTGATGCGGCAAGTATCCCGCATGACGTTGGTTTCCCTTTCAATATCCGGCGCGGGCTGGGGTTGTGGAAATTTCTGTTTTCAGGCTCGGGCTGGGTGGTTGAAGGTGATTTGACCGACCAGCAAATCCGGGGGCGGTATCTGGTGGAAGCTTTGGGGCACTGCGCGGAATGCCATACACCGCGAAACGGACTGGGAGGGTTGAAGCGGGATCTCTGGCTGACCGGAGCGCCAAATCCGAATGGCAAGGGGCGCATCCCCGGTCTGACCACCGCCCAGCTTGACTGGTCCGAGGCTGACATCGCTGAATATCTGAAATCCGGTTTCACACCGGATTATGACAGCGCCGGAGGCGAAATGGTCGAAGTCATCGAGAACACCTCGAAACTAAGCGATGAAGACCGATTGGCCATAGCTGCTTATCTGAAATCCGTTCCCGTTCAGTGAATTGGCTACTGGTTGCAGAAACTCGGGCATTTGTCAGCGCAGGTCTTATGACACTGGTTCTGAGCAACGCAAAAAACGTTTGGATTGCTGGGTCAAACCAGCACGGCTACATTGCTCAGATCTCTGGCAATGCGGATCAGCGGGCATTGCTCTCCTATGGTTAACCGCCCCGCGTCGGATAATCCTGTCACTTCGGCGGGTATGCGAGTTGCGGCAGCCAATGCGTCTTCCAACGGCACTTCTGCCTGCGTGGTCAGGACACGCAGTGCTGTGGTCAAGTCCAAATCAGCCCCCGCTAAAGTGCCATCAGACAGTGTCAAACGGCCGTCTTTGCGGGAAATGCGGCGGCCTTCCAGTTCGAACATGCGCTGGTCTGTGCCAGCCGGTGCCATCGCATCGCTGACCAGAAATATCCGGCCTGGGCCCCGCTTGGCGGCCCAGGCTGTGCGCATGGCTTCAGGGTGAACATGAATACCGTCTGCGATCAGTCCGGCGTTTAATCGACCCGAGGTCAGAACCGCCCCGACAAGCCCGGGAGATCGATTGCCCAGTTGACTCATGGCATTGAACAGATGCGTCACGCAGGACGCACCGGCCTCGGCATAAGACAGGCAGGTATCAAAATCCGCATCACTGTGGCCCAGCGATACAACGGCACCGGCCGAGACCAGCGCTTTCACCTGCGCAATTGACACGTTTTCGGGCGCAACCGTCAGCATCAATGCGGGCAGGGCATGCGCAGCCGCGACAAGCGTCGTCAGGTCCTCGTCATCCATGGGGCGGATCAGGGCTGCATCATGGGCACCTTTCCGAGCCACCGAAAGATGAGGTCCCTCCAGATGCAGGCCAGCGATCCCCGGAACACCCGCAGAAATCGCGGCCTTGGCCGCTTCGATGGCGGCGCGGGTCTTGGCTGCGGTATCTGTGATCAGGGTGGGAAGGATCGAGGTTGCCCCAAGCGCCCGGTGCGCCTTGGCAATGCGTGCAAGTGTTTCGACAGATGGGGCGGCGTTGAACATCATTCCGCCGCCGCCATTCACTTGCAGGTCAACATAACCGGGCGCCAGTATATCGCCATGCAGGTCGACAAGCTTGCCAGCGTCTGTCTTCACGTCAACGCCTATGTCAGTGATGCGGCCCGCCTCCAGCCGCAGCGCGGCACCGTCGTGCAATCTGGTGCCGTCGTAAACAAGCCCGCCGTGGTAGATGATCGCCTGGCCGCTCATACCGTTTCCGTCACTTTTCGCAGGTGACGTGGCGCATCCGGGTTGATCCCGCGTTGTACGGCGACCTGCTCGACCATTGAATAAAAGGACACGATGGCGGCTACCGGGTCCGTCAACCAGTGATCCGTGCGGACATGAGGCAGCACCTCGGCCTTTGTTACCTTTGGGCTGGTAGCAAATACCTGTGCCCCTTTGGCTGCGAGAGTGTCGGCAACCTCGGCCAACAGCGGCTCTGCCGGGTCATTGGCGGCAAAGGCAATAACCGGGAATCCGCCTTCCACGATCGAGACCGGGCCGTGCAGCACCTCGGCCGAGGAATAGCTTTCGGCATGGATCTGGCAGGTTTCTTTGAATTTCAGCGCAGCCTCGTTCGAGATCGCTACGCTTGGTCCGCGACCAAGCGTATACAGCGAGCTTTGGGTGACGGCAGCCGCCGCTTTGCTCCAGTCACACCGAGTTGCGGCATCAAGGTGCTTGGGCAGTTCACGCAGCGCAGCCAGAAGATCTTTGTCGCCTTTCAGTTCCGCCAGCAGCCAAAGCCCGGCAACCAGCGAGGTCACGAATGTCTTTGTCGCCGCTACACTAAGCTCAGGACCCGCGTGCAGCGGCAAAGCCGCCTCAGCCGCCAGTGCAAGGGGGGACGACGGATCATTAGTGATTGCCACGGTGCTGGCCCCGGCCTTTCGGGCACTTTTCGTAAGCTGCACGATATCCGGGCTTTTTCCTGATTGTGAAACAGAAAGGCAAAGCGCCCCGGCCACATGCAGGTCAGCGCCATACACGGACGCGACCGATGGGCCGACGGATGCCATGGGCAAACCAAGAAGCAGTTCGCTTGCGTATTTCAGAAAGGTGCAGGCGTGGTCCGAAGAGCCACGCGCCGCCGAAATCATGAACTTCAGCCCGCCGTTCCGGGCGACGTCCGCCGCTGTGCTCAGGGCATCTCCACCATTGCTGAGTAATCGCTCGACAGCAACAGGAATCTCTTCGATTTCCTGACGCATCAGGGTCGTTTTCGGGGTCATCGGGGCAGCCTTTCCATCGGAATCACAGATCATGGAGTGAGTCGCAGCTCAGCCACGAAGTCGTAGGCATCGCCGCGATAGTTGGATTTTGTGAACTCGGCGACGCGCCCGCCTTCCAGATGGGAAATCCGCTGGATGCTCAGCCCTGCCGCGCCTTCGGCGACGCCAAGCAGAGCGGCATCTTCAGCCTCAAGGTTAACGGCGGAAATCTTCTGGATAGCGCGAACTGGTCGGCAGCCGTTTTCTTCCAGAAGATCGTAGAGTGAGTCGCGCACGGCTAGTGGGTTTGGCAGAATGTCCAATGGCAACGAGGCACGTTCGACTGCCATGGGACGCCCACCAGCTTCTCGCAGTCGGCAAATGCGGGCCACCTGTCCGTCAGTGGGCAGCCCGAGCACCGCCGTTTCCTCGGGTGATGGCAGAAAAACGCCCCGTTCCAACCACTTGGAGGTTGACTCCATGCCGCGCAGGCGCATGTCCTCACTGAACGAAGTCAGATGCGAAAGCGATTGTTCTAATTTCGGCGCGGCGTTCCGCACGAAAGATCCGGAACCCTGCCGCTGTACGATTGCGCCCTGTTTCACCAATTCCTGAATGGCCTTGCGCACGGTGACCCTGGACAGGCCGGTGATCTCGGCGATTTCGCGCTCGGGCGGTAATGAGGAATTCGGGGGAAGGACACCAGCGTCGATGCCTTCTTCCAGCCGCTGGCGCAGCCGGACATAGCGCGGCCCGCCGCTGTTTTCGAGCCAGTCGTCAGAAGCCAGAAAAGAAGCTGCGTTCATGCCGAATGCTCCACTTGAAAAGCCCGGGCCAGCGCGATGGCCCCGTCGATAGGCGCACCTTTTGGTTCTGTTACTGCGCCACGCGCACGATCCGGCAGATAAGCCTCGTAATGAGGGCCAATACCCCCGGTCAGGCATAATGGCATTGCCGGCGTCCAGCCCATTGCTTCCAGTGCCTGCAAAAGATGCACGGCGCCTTCGCGCATAAGCGAAACCGCCCGTTCATCCCCTGACCTTGCTGCCGCTGTCACCTGTCGCGCAATTTGGCCGAATTCATGAGGTCGGGCCGCAGCCGCGAAAGCGACAATGCCGCTTGTACTGCCAAATTCGTTCAGCAAGGCCTCAGTCAGGTTGGATTTTGGCACCAGTCCATCCCATACATCCAGCGTCACCGAAAGCGCTCTGCGCCCAATCCACTGAGCAGAAGCCTCATCCCCCAGCACGGAGCCCCAGCCACCGGCAAAGCGTCGGCCGTTTTGCGATTGAAGGGCCAGAAAAGAACCCGTCCCGCAATGGGCGATTGCACCGTCGGTTGCCTGATGCGCACCCGCCAGCGCAGGGTGGCGATCATCCTCGACCAGTATACTGTCCAACGGCAAATCCGAGGCCACCCGCTGGGCGATCTGATCACCGGTAACGCCTGCCAGTCCAAAATACGCCGGTGCCGGTCTCAGGACGTCTGGCTGAACACTGAGCTTGGTCGCAAGCATTTTCAAGCCGTCTTTCAGACGTGCAATCGCACCGTCATAATCGCTGGCTACGTTGGCGGGGCCAACCTCGACCACCAGCCGCTGCTCCCCATCGTCATAGGCGATCCGACAGGTCGTTCCGCCGCCATCTGCTGCGATGATTGGATTGTTTTTCGACCTAAGCATGATGATACCTATATAATGCCTATGCTGTAATGTAAATGCCAAAGTAAATCCAATAAGGGCAGAATGATCAAAAATACACTGATTAATAAGGCCAATAGCGGCTGAAAAAAAATTAGTGGACAAATGGTATTGTATAGGTATGCTTTCTGGCAACGAGGAGAAACACGTGCTGCCACACATCACCGAACAACTCCACCCGGACGCATATGATTTGGGCAACCGACCGCTGGAAGAAGCGGCACTGGCCTTGTGCAGGGGTCAGCAGGAAGCGGCCGGTGCCCCGCAGGGCGCCCTGCGTGCGATATGCGAAGGTGCCGAAGCCATGGCCCGCAGTCTGGCATCAGGCGGTTCATTGTATTACGTGGCGGCGGGGTCTTCGGGGCTGATGGCTGCGGCTGATGCAATGGAACTGGGCGGCACTTTCGGTATCGACGAAAACTGTATCCATATCCTGATGGCCGGAGGGCTGCCGCAATCCGCGCATATGCCCGGTGGAACCGAGGATGACACCGATGGGCTGGTTGAAGGGCTGGCCGGACTTACGTGCAACGACACGGTCATTGCTGTCTCTGCCAGCGGCAGCACTCCTTATACACTTGAGGCGGCGCGACTTGCGCGTGCTGCGGGTGCCTGCACGATCGGGATAGCCAACAACCCGGGCAGCCCACTTTTGGCGCAATGCGATCACGCGATTCTGCTTGCCACCCCGCCTGAACTGATTTCAGGCTCAACCCGAATGGGCGCCGGTACAGCCCAGAAAATCGCGCTGAACATGCTTTCCAGCCTTATGGCAATCAAGTTGGGTCATGTTCATGACGGGATGATGGTCAACTTGCGAGCAGACAATGCAAAGCTGCGGGCGCGTGCGACCGGCATCGTCGCCCGGATCGCCGGAGTTGATGCAAGCACCGCCCAAAACGCCCTGGCACAAGCGCAAGGAGACGCCAAATCCGCCATCCTTATCGCTGCTCGCGGCGTTTCACTGGCGGCAGCCGATGCGCGCCTGAAAGAAACGGGCGGAGTTCTGAGCGCGGCACTGACACCTGATAAATAACTGCAAACCAAATGGGAGAGTACAATGAAACGTAATAGCCTGAAACTGGCCTTGCTTGGTGGGACGCTGTTAGCCTCTGCCG
Organism: Ruegeria sp. BHSA123; assembly: GCF_059613425.1. Lineage (NCBI taxonomy): Bacteria > Pseudomonadati > Pseudomonadota > Alphaproteobacteria > Rhodobacterales > Roseobacteraceae > Ruegeria > Ruegeria sp. BHSA123. Next base: position 19,413 of record NZ_JBXWSL010000046.1, read on the forward strand.
CCTATGCCGAAGACGTCACGCTGACCATCGAAAGCTGGCGTAACGATGACCTGACCCTGTGGCAGGACCAGATCATCCCGGCCTTTGAAGCAAAGCATTCTGGCATCAAAGTCCAGTTCACGCCGTCTGCTCCGGCAGAATACAACGCGGTTTTGAACTCGAAACTTGATGCGGGGTCTGCCGGTGACCTGATTACCTGCCGCCCCTTCGATGCTTCGTTGGCGCTTTATGAGGCTGGTCACCTGACCGATCTGTCCTCGGTCGAGGCGATGAACAACTTCTCGGACGTTGCAAAGTCTGCCTGGCAGACGGATGA
>NZ_JBXWSL010000047.1:0-19458 GCF_059613425.1 Ruegeria sp. BHSA123
GTGGAAGCCCTGGAAACGTCGATGATCCAATCGCTATGCGGGTTGCTGGATGAAGGCGGAATAAACCGCACACGCCCGTTCCGCGAACCGCACCACACGGCCTCGATGGCGGCCATAGTTGGTGGTGGGAAAGGGGCCAAACCGGGCGAAATCTCATTGGCCCACAATGGTGTGTTGTTCATGGATGAATTCCCTGAGTTTCCACGGCCGGTTCTGGAAACCCTGCGCCAACCCATTGAAACCGGCGAAGTCATGGTGGCGCGCGCGAACGCCCATGTGAAGTACCCTTGTCGTTTCATGCTGGTGGCCGCCGCCAACCCTTGCAAATGCGGCTATCTGACCGACCCGTCCCGTGCCTGTTCGCGGGCACCGGGATGTGGCGAAGATTACCTGAACCGAATCTCGGGCCCTTTGATGGACAGGTTCGATCTGCGGATCGAAGTTCCGCCCGTGGGCTTTATTGACCTTGATCTGCCCCCTTCGGGCGACAGTTCGTCGACGGTTGCAGCACGTGTCGAAAGGGCGCGTGCCATACAGGCAGACCGGTTCCGTGACACGCCGGAGTTACGACAAAACGCTGACGCAGAAGGCAAAATACTGGAAGAGATCGCCACGCCCGATGCCGAAGGAAAAGAACTGCTGTTGAAAGCTGCGGATCGGTTCGGCCTGTCAGCCCGGGCCTTCCATAGAATCCTGAGGGTGGCGCGCACCATCGCCGATCTGGACGGCGCGACCGATATCCGCCACCCACACGTGGCCGAGGCACTGAGTTTTCGCATCTCTGCCCGGGTTATGGCCTAAAGCCTGGCCTCGATGGCCTGCCAGATCTTTTCCGCAATATTTACGCCATCAAACCGTTCCAGCTCTTGAATGCCAGTCGGTGAAGTCACGTTAATCTCGGTCAGATAGTCGCCAATAACGTCAATTCCGACAAAGACCTGACCCTTTTCCTTCAGCAGAGGCCCAATCGCCGCGCAGATCTCAAGATCGCGTTCGGACAAGCCGATCTTTTCCGGACGTCCGCCAACATGCATGTTCGACCGCGTTTCGCCTTCGGCTGGTACACGGTTAATCGCGCCGACCGCTTCGCCATCCACCAGGATCACCCGTTTGTCGCCATTGCTGACATCCGGCAGGAATTTCTGCACGATCAAAGGTTCGCGCGAGAATCCGGTGAACAGCTCATGCAAGGAAGTCAGGTTGCGGTCATTGGCATCAAGCCGGAACACACCCGCGCCGCCGTTCCCGTAAAGCGGTTTGAGGATGATATCGCCGTGCTTTTCCTTGAACGCCTTGATCGTCTGCAAGTCGCGCGCAATCGTTGTTGGCGGGGTCAGTTCGGGGAAATCCAGCACCAGCAGCTTTTCCGGGTAATTGCGCACCCAGAACGGATCGTTGACGACAAGCGTCTGCCCCTTGAGACGATCCAGCAAATGCGTGGACGTGATGTAATGCATGTCAAAAGGCGGGTCCTGACGCAGCCAGACGACATCGAAATCGGCCAGATCCACCTCACGTTCGGGGCCCAGAACCGCAGGATCTCCGGCAACCCTTTGCACGGTCATGTCGTGACCTCGCGCGGTGATGCGACCTTGCTGATAGGCCAAGTGATCCGGACCGTAGAAAAACAATGAATGCCCGCGCGCCTGTGCCTCTTCCGCCAGACGGAATGAGCTGTCGGCGTTGATATCCACGGCCCCGATCGGGTCCATTTGAAAGGCGATTTTCATGGCATGTCCCTCAGTTTCCCGCCAGATACATGGACCAGCACGCCTGTGGGTTCAATGGGGCTTAGCCAAAACCAAAGGCGTTTTCGATGATGTGAACAGCGCCAGAGCCATCCACAAGTGCCGCGTCAAAGCGTACGTTTGTCAGCTGCCCGGTCGGCTCGTTTTCCAAGAACTGAGCGGCAGAGGCATAGATTCGTTCGATCTGCCTGCGGCTGATCCGGGCAGCGGCCTTTTCAAAGCTGGTGCTTTTCTTAACTTCGATGAACACAAGCCCGTCGCCGTCGCGTGCAATCAGGTCGATCTCTCCGCCAGCGCCCCGCCAGCGGCGATGCGCTATGGCAAAACCCCGACGTTCGTAATCTGCGGCGACCTGTGACTCTGCGGCCTGTCCAGCGTGGTATGAGATCGAACCCTGTCGTTCACGCCGCCCCATGTCATCCCTTGCCCAATTTCAGAGCTTTCTGGTAAATCGGTCGGCGCGGCAGGTCGTACATTTCCGATACAAGATCCGCTGCATCCCGAACCGAGTGATTTTCCAAAGCTCGTTTCAAAGCTTCTTCTAGGTCGGATTCGTTAACACTTTGCGAATGACTGCGGTCCACCAACAGGACGATTTCGCCTTTGACGGTCTTGTCCCGATACTCCGCTGCCAGTTCGGACAGGCTGCCGCGGCGGACCTCTTCAAACTTTTTCGTTAGCTCTCGACAAAGCGCAGCCTGCCGTTCAGGTCCCAGGCATTCAGTCAGGTCCGACAGACAGGCGGCAACGCGTTTCGGAGATTCGTAGAACACCAATGTGCCGGGGATGTCCTTCAACGCCTCGATGCGGGTGCGGCGCGCTTTGGTTGCGTTAGGAAGGAAGCCTGCAAAAAAGAAGGCGTCGGTGGGAAGCCCCGCCAACGTCAGGGCCGTTACAACGGCAGACGCGCCGGGGGCACAGGTCACGGTATACCCGGCTTCTGCGGCCTGCTTGCCCAGATCATAGCCCGGATCGGCAATCAGCGGCATTCCCGCTTCGGACGCGTAGGCCACCGATTGCCCCTGCGCCAGCGCCTCCATAATCTTGCCGCGCGCGCCTGCGCCGCTGTGGTCGTGATAGGCCTGGATACGCCGGCCTTCCAGCGGGATGCCATGTATTTCCATCAAGCGACGTAAACTGCGGGTGTCTTCTGCCGCAATTACATCGGCTGAGGCCAAAACATCCAAGGCTCTGAGCGTAATGTCGCGTGCTGTTCCAATCGGAGTGGCAACAAAATACAGGCCCGCAGCCAACTTGATCTTTTGGAAATTCAAAGCTGGACCCTCACAGCGTGACGTTTATTATCGCGGCTCAACAGAACAGAAGCATTCGCAGCCGTCGGATCAGGGAGTTTTCATTTAGATGTTTACCGTTTGCAAGCCCGTAAGCAAGCTGGCGAAAGTCGCCGCTGCCCTGACGACCGCAGCGTTTCTTGCTGCCTGTGAACCGGGTGGTCTTGGCGGAGGCCCCTCGATCAATACCTCAAAGCCGGTTCCTGTCGCCTTGCTGGTTCCCAGAGGATCTGCGCAATCTGGTGATGCGGCGCTGGCGCAAAGCCTTGAGAATGCCGCGCGGCTTGCGATGTCGGATTTGCCGAATGTCCAGATCGACTTACGCGTTTATGACACAGCCGGAAACCCGAACACGGCGACAGCCGTTGCACAGCAGGCTGTTGCGGACGGGGCAAAAATCATCATTGGTCCGGTATATGCCCAGGCAGCAAATGCTGCCGGGTTGGCGGTGCTGAGCAAGAACGTCAACGTTCTTTCGTTTTCAAACAACGCCAGCATTGCAGGCGGCAACGTCTTTGTATTGGGCCCGACCTTTGACAATACGGCCAACCGGCTGGTGAATTATGCGGGCAGTCAGGGCAAGGTTAACACGGTGGTCGTGCACAGCAACGACGCCGCAGGACAACTGGGCCAGTCCGCTATCGCCAATGCCATAGCGAACAGCCGGGTCAACAATGCAGGGACCGTCGCATACGACCGGTCGCAACAGGGCGTCATCAATGCGGTTCCCACGATCAAGGCCACTGTTGATTCGACGGGCGCGGATTCGATCTTCCTGACGGCGACCACGGCGGGGGCATTGCCGCTGTTCTCGCAATTGCTGCCAGAGGCCGGTGTTTCTCCGGCAACCACGCAATACATTGGCCTGACACGTTGGGATATCCCTCCTCAAACTCTGGAGCTTCCGGGGGTTCAAGGGGGGTGGTTTGCATTACCTGACCCGTCCAAGGCACAAGCCTACCGTCAGCGTTACAACGCAACTTACGGCGAAGCACCGCACCCAATCAGCGGTCTGGCCTATGACGGTATCGCCGCAATTGGTGCCTTGGTCAGCCAGGGCAAATCAGACGCCCTGACCGCTTCGGCCCTGACACAGAACGCCGGTTTCCAGGGCGTTGGCGGCATCTTCCGCCTGCGCCCGGACGGCACCAACGAACGCGGTCTGGCAGTTGCCACGATCCAGAACAAACAGGTGGTTGTGATTGACCCTGCCCCACAAAGCTTCTCTGGCGCCGGTTTCTGATCTGACTGGCGCGATCAACGTGCCCGAAAGCGCGTTGATCTGCCCTGCCGGGGACATCTTCGACAGCACTGCCGTCAATGATGCACTGGCTCAGGCCTTTGAGGCCTGCCCGGACAACACCAAAATGCGGTCCGAGACGGTGCGCATTCTGCGCGAGGCTCAAAAGTCTGGCCGCGCGGTCATTGCAGAGGCATTTGGCGAACGTCCTTTCGACGCGCGGGCACTCACGCGCTCATACACTTACCTGACGGATCAACTGGTTGGGACGGCGATGCTGGTCTCAAGCACAGGCCTGCATCCGCTTGCAACGCCCACCCAAGGTGAAAAGATCGCCGTTCTGGCTGTTGGCGGTTATGGGCGCGGGGAAATGGCGCCGTTTTCCGACGTCGATCTGCTGTTTCTCACCCCCTACAAGATCACCGCATGGGCCGAGAGCGTTATCGAGTCGATGCTTTATATCCTTTGGGATTTGCGGCTGAAGGTCGGGCATTCCTCACGCACGATCAAGGATTGTCTGCGGCTAGGCGCCGAGGATTTCACGATCCGCACAGCGATGTTGGAGCAACGCTATCTGGCCGGTGACAAGGCGCTGGCGGACGGGTTGGACCGAAGGCTGAAAGACGAACTGTTCAAGGGAACTGAACGCGAGTTCATCGAAGCAAAGTTGCACGAACGTGATGAACGCCACCACAAACAAGGCGAGCGTTACATGGTCGAACCCAACGTGAAGGAAGGCAAAGGCGGCCTACGCGATTTGCAATCCCTCTACTGGATCGCGAAATATGTCTATGGCGTTCAGGACGTGGCCGAACTGGTGCCTTTGGGCTTGTTCACACCCGAAGAGTTCAAGACCTTTGTTCAGGCCGAAGAATTCCTTTGGGCTGTGCGTTCGCACCTGCATCTTGTCACCGGTCGTGCGACCGAGCAGCTTACCTTTGACATGCAGGTCGAGGTTGCCGCGCGCATGGGGTACGAGGACCGCGCCGGGCGTCGTGCGGTCGAAGTGTTCATGCAGCGGTATTTCCGCGAAGCCACCCGCGTGGGTGAGTTGACGCGCATCTTCCTGACCAAACTCGAATCGCTGCACATGAAAGGTGCGCCGTTGCTGGAACGCATTTTCCGCAGGCGTCGACGGGTCAAGGCAGGGTACAAGGTGGTTCACGGCCGTCTGGATCTGGTGGAACCTGAAAAATTTCTATCCGACAAAGTGAACCTGCTGCGCCTGTTCGAAGAAGGTTTGCGGACAGGTATGCTGATCCATCCCGATGCCATGCGGCTGGTGAGCGCGAACCTGCATCTGATCGATGACGAGATGCGCGGCGACAAGGAAGCCCAGCGCATTTTCCTGGATCTGATGTTGAAACACGGCAACCCGGAACGTGCATTGCGACGTATGAACGAACTGGGCGTGCTGTCCGCTTTCCTACCCGAGTTCGAGCACATCGTGGCGATGATGCAGTTCAATATGTATCACAGCTATACGGTGGACGAGCATACGATCCAATGCATCGTCAATCTTGCCCAGATCGAACGCGGAGAGCTGGTCGAATCCCTGCCTCTGGCGTCATCGATTCTGAAAGGCGGGGTGAACCGAAAGGTGCTGTACGTCGCGCTTCTTCTGCATGACATTGCGAAAGGTCGCCCCGAAGATCACTCGATCCTTGGGGCACAGATCGCGCGCAAGGTGGCGCCTCGGCTCGGCCTGAACAAATCGGATTCCGAAACCGTTGAATGGCTGGTGCGTTATCACTTGCTGATGTCCGACATGGCGCAAAAACGCGATATCTCCGACCCTCGGACGGTGCGCGATTTTGCCAAAGCCGTTCAGACAACCAAACGGCTGGATTTGCTGACGGTTCTGACGGTTTGTGACATTCGCGGTGTTGGCCCGACCACCTGGAACAACTGGAAGGCCACCTTGCTGCGCGCCCTGCATGCTGAAACAAAGCGTGCACTGGAAACCGGTATGGAAGATCTGAACCGGGCGAACCGGGGGGCCGAGGCCAAAACAGCGCTACGCCGCGCCTTGGACAACTGGTCCAAGGCTGACCTCAAGGTCGAGACCGGGCGCCACTACGCCCCGTATTGGCAGGGCCTGAACCTTGCGACGCATATCGAGTTTGCCGAGATGCTGTACGCGCTGGAACAAAGCGGCGATCCCGGCGCGATGGAAATTCGCCTGCAACCTGATGAAGACCGTGATGCGACGCGGGCCTGTTTCGCCATGGGAGATCACCCCGGTATTTTTGCCCGCATCGCCGGGGCACTGGCTCTGGTCGGCGCGAATGTCGTGGATGCACGTAGCTATACCACCAAAGACGGCTACGTGACGGACGCGTTCTGGATTCAGGACGCCGAAGGGCACCCGTTCGAGGCATCGCGCCTTCCACGCCTAACGCAGATGATTCACAAGACCCTGCGCGGCGAAGTCGTCGCCAAGGAAGCACTGAAGTCGCGTGACAAGATCAAGAAACGCGAACGCGCTTTCAACGTGCCAACTCATATCACGTTCGACAATGAGGGCTCTGAAATCTACACAATCATCGAGGTGGACACACGCGACCGCCCAGGCCTGCTGTTTGATCTGACCCGGACCCTGGCCGCGGCGAACGTGTATATCGCCAATGCCGTGATCGCGACCTATGGCGAACAGGTGGTCGATACGTTCTACGTCAAGGATATGTTTGGCTTGAAGTATTACTCGGAAAGCAAGCAGCGCGGGCTTGAGGCCAAGCTGCGCACGGCAATCACCGAAGGCGCCGAGCGTGCGGCCTCATGAAGCAAATACGGTTGTTCTCTGGCCTGTTCACGGTCGGCTTCTGGACGCTCGCCAGCCGAATTCTGGGGTTTCTACGGGAAATACTGCTGACGGCCTATATCGGACCGGGCCCAGTGATGGATGCCTTTGTTGCTGCCTTTCGCCTGCCCAACATGTTCCGCCGCTTTTTCGCCGAGGGGGCATTTAACGCGGCCTTTGTGCCGATGTTCTCCAAACGACTGGAAGCCGACGAAGACCCTCAGGGTTTTGCGCAGGACGCGTTCAATCTTCTGGCCGTGGCTGTTCTGGCGCTGGTCGGGCTGGCCATGGTTTTCATGCCCGGTCTGGTGTGGCTGACCGCCGAAGGGTTTTACGGCGATGAACGGTTCGATCTGGCGGTGGATTATGGATATGTTGTGTTTCCATACATCCTGTTCATGTCTCTGGCTGCCTTGTTTTCTGGTGTTCTGAATGCAACCGGGCGGTTTGCGGCAGCGGCAGCTGCACCTGTTCTGCTGAACATTTTCGCCTGCACCGCCCTGATCGCCGGAGCCATGTCCGGCGGCGAAGTGATCCGGTGGTTGATCCCGGTCATTCCGGTGGCCGGTGTCGCGCAACTGGCGCTGGTCTGGGTTGCTACCGAACGCGCCGACATCCGCATCCGCCCCAGCATGCCGCGCCTGACGCCTGAAATGCGACGGATGGTACGTATCGCAGTCCCGGCCGCGCTGGCGATGGGGGTCACGCAGGTCAATTTGGTTGTCGGGCAATTGGTTGCATCGAAAACCGCAAATGCCGTCAGCTGGCTTTTTGCCGCAGACAGGCTCTACCAGTTGCCTTTGGGTGTTGTAGGCATTGCTGTCGGCATAGTCTTGTTGCCGGACCTGTCCCGCCGTTTGCGTGCGAATGACAAAGAAGGCGCACGCAATGCCTTTTCCCGGGCCGGTGAGTTCACACTGCTGCTGACGCTGCCTTCGACTGTCGCCCTCGTGGTTATGCCAACCCCCCTCGTGTCGGTGCTGTTCGAACGTGGTCAGTTCGGCCCCGAGGATACGGCCGCCACGGCCCTTGCGGTTGCCATCTACGGGGTAGGGCTTCCGGCTTTCATGTTGCAAAAATTGCTGCAACCGCTGTTTTTTGCGCGCGAGGATACACGTTCCCCGTTTCACTATGCGGTTGTTGCGATGATCGTGAACGCAGCTCTGGCGTTTGGTCTGTTTCCACTGGTGGGCTGGATCGCACCGGCAATTGCTGCATCGACTGCCGGGTGGGCGATGGTTGTGCTACTGGCCTTGGGCTCACGACGTATGGGTGAAGAGGCACGCTTCGATGACCGGTTCAAAAAGCGCGCGAGCAGGATTGTGGCCGCTTCGCTTGGGATGGGCGCGATCTTATACGCCGCGCTCTACCTGTTCGGGTGGGCGTTGGAAGTTCCCGGCTGGCGTTATCTGGCACTGCTGATCCTGATCATGGTCGCTGCCGTCTCATATTTCCTTCTGGGTCATATCTTCGGCGCCTTCAAACTGTCGGAGTTCAAACACACTCTGCGCCGGTCCTGATCAATCCCGGCGAATGCGTCCGACGATCCGGGACCACGCGCCCGGTGCAACAAGAAAAGACAAGCCAAAACCGGTGGCGAACCCACCCAGATCGGCAACCCATTCCCAGTTGCCACCAAAGATCAGGCCGAAAAGAAACTGTATGCCCATAAGGACTGCAATCAATTGAAATGCCCGTGCTTGGTTTGCACCTACAAGTGACAGTTTGCGCCACAACAGCCACGTGAATGCGCCGATCAGGCCATACACCGGCGGGAACCCTCCAATCAGCGGATAGCGTGGGTCCAGTAACACAGCGTAGGCAAGCGCGCCGCCAATGCCTGATACGATAAATATCAGCAGCATCGGGAAACCGCCGAACACTTCGCCAACCATTTTGCCCATCGCCAGCACGAAAACACAGACGAAAATCGCCTGCGTGAAATTTGCGGACACGAAGGGGTAGGTCACGAAGCGGATGACATGTTCGAATGGCCAGCGCCCGTTCAGTACCATCCAGTCGAAAATATCCGCCGAGAACGCATAATGCTGGATCGCATCCAGCCGCCAGCCCACCGCTGCTGGTCCTCCAACCAGCCCGCGTGATCCCAGCGTGAAGGCAATTTCTATCCCGATGATGAACAGAACCAGCGCCACCACGGCAGGTGGCAGGGGGTTCACAGGCGGTGTGTAATGTTCACTGCTCATTGGGCTGGCCTTTCGCGGCTGTTGACGTCCCTTTGCCTCATGGGTAAGCGACGGGGGCTGATTTTTCCAGACAGGAGTTCCCTTTGATGACTGAGTCCCAATTCACGCCGCGCGTGTTTTCCGGCATCCAGCCTTCGGGAAACCTGCACCTTGGGAACTACCTTGGTGCACTCAAGCGTTTTGTCGATATGCAGGGTCCCGAATTCGAAACCGTCTATTGCATGGTCGATTTGCACGCCATCACCGTATGGCAGGATCCGGAACGTCTGCGTGAAAAAACACGCGAGGTTTGCGCGGGCTTTATCGCGGCGGGTCTTGATCCAGAAAAATCAATCCTGTTCAACCAAAGCCAGGTGCCCGAGCACACTCAACTGGCCTGGATTTTCAACTGCGTCGCCCGAATGGGCTGGATGCAACGGATGACGCAGTTCAAGGACAAGGCGGGCAAAAATGCGCAAAATGCCTCGCTTGGCCTGTTTGCGTACCCTGCCCTGATGGCAGCCGATATTCTTGTCTACCACGCGACACATGTTCCTGTGGGCGAAGACCAGAAGCAGCACCTGGAATTGACCCGCGATATCGCGATCAAGTTCAACCATGACTACGGCGTCGACTTCTTTCCCGTGACTGAGCCCGTGATTGGAGGCCCTGCCCCGCGCGTGATGAACCTGCGGGACGGTTCGCGCAAAATGTCGTCCTCCGATCCCTCGGACATGAGCCGGATCAACCTGACCGATAATGCCGATGCGATCGCAAAGAAAATCCGCAAGGCCAAGACCGACCCTGACGCTTTGCCGTCGGATGTCGAAGGTCTGGAGGGCCGCCCCGAAGCGCGTAATCTGGTCAATATCTACGCAGCACTCAGCGAACAAAGCATCGAGCAGGTTCTGGCCGAAGTTGGCGGCAAGCAGTTCGGTGATTTCAAACCGATGCTGGCTGATCTGGCGGTCGCCAAGCTGGCCCCAATCTCGACTGAGATGTCGCGCCTTATGGGAGAACAGGCCGAAATTGACCGGATTCTGGCTCATGGGGCCGAGCGCGCGCGTCAGATCGCCGCTCCGATCCTGCAAAAGACCTATGAAATCGTTGGTATGGTCGGATCGGCATCACGCTGAATGCACTGGACCTTCGCCTGACGCCCACCTAGGGTCTGCCTGAACCACAGGAGGGCGTCATGGCAACCGGCAAAAACATCCGGACCTACTTTCAGGGCCATTGGCATGACGGGGATACTCCCATCATGCGCGCAGCGGATCATGGGGCCTGGCTTGGATCATCCGTATTCGATGGTGCCCGCCATTTCGACGGGTTGGCCCCTGATCTGCACGCCCATTGCGCCCGGGTGAACCGGTCCGCCGAAGCCCTGATGCTGACACCGACCATGACAACCGAACAGATGGTCGAATTGGTGCATGAAGGGTTGCAAGCCTACAGCCCTGACACAGCTGTTTATATCCGCCCGATGTATTGGGGCATTGATGGCGACAGCACGGCAATCGTTCCGCAGGAAAACAGCACAGGGTTTGCCATCTGTCTGGAAGAAATCCCGATGGCACCGGAAACGGCTTCAGCCACGCTGTCGACCACGCGGTTCCGTCGCCCGGTACTGGAATCAGCAGTGGTCAACGCCAAGGCCGGGTGCCTTTACCCCAACAATGCGCGCATGTTGCAAGAGGCGCGCTCAAAGGGATTCTCGAACGCACTGGTCGCTGACGCGATGGGCAATGTGGCCGAAACGGCAACAGCCAACATCTTCATGGTCAAGGATGGCGAGGTCTTTACCCCGATCCCCAACGGCACATTTTTGGCAGGGATCACGCGGGCGCGACATATCAAGAATCTGCGCGAGGATGGTGTTACAGTTCATGAAACGGTCTTGGGTTTCGAGGATTTTCACCAGGCGGACGAGGTTTTCATGTCCGGCAATATGAGCAAGATCACACCGGTGACTGCGCTAGAAGACACACAGTTTCAGGTTGGTCCAATTGCCCGCCGTGCCCGCGCACTTTACTGGGACTGGGCTGCAAGCGAACGCTAGTAATCGACATGAACGTGTCCGAGTTGCCAGCACGCAAACGCTCGGGCATGATCTCTTAAAATTGAAGAGGACACCCATGCGTAAGTTCTTAGTTGTTCTGGATGACAGCCGTGAATGCCTGAACGCAATGCGGTTCGCCGCGATGCGTGCGGCGCATACAGGTGGCGGCGTGACGATCTTGTCGGTTATTCCGCCGGACGAGTTCAATCACTGGATCGGTGTTGCAGAAACCATGCGCGAAGAAGCCCGGGAACGTATCCATGCCCATTTCGAAGTCTTCGCCAAATGGATGCGCGACAAACAGAATGTAGAACCTGAACTGGCCATTCGCGAAGGTGATCCGGTGCCGCAGATCATCGAACATGTTCAGTCTGACCCTGAGATCGGCGTTCTCGTTCTTGGGGCGGGAACTGACAAGAAAGGCCCCGGCCCGCTGGTGACCCAGCTCACAAAGAACTCTGGCAGCCTGCCGATCCCGATAACGATTGTTCCCGGTGATCTGAGCAAGGAAAAGCTGGAAGAAATCACCTGAGGATAGAACGTGGCGAAGACGTTGCAGTTCTGGTTCGACTTCGCCTCGACCTATTCCTATCTCAGCGCGATGCGAATCGAACAGGCCGCACGGGGCACAGGTGTCTCGGTCGACTGGCAACCTTTTCTGTTGGGGCCGATTTTCGCGGATCAGGGATGGCGCACATCGCCGTTCAACCTGTATCCGGCCAAAGGGCGCTATATGTGGCGTGACATGGAACGTCTTTGCAGCGCACGCGGGCTGCCGTTAGTTCGGCCTGACCCGTTCCCGCAAAACTCCCTCACCGCAGCGCGCCTGACTCTGGCCCTTGCGCATGGTGAGGAACGGGCTGCCTTCGCAAAGGCTGTCTTCAGCGCTGAATTCGGGGACGGACGGGACATCTCCGACGAAGACGTGCTTGAGGATTGCCTGAAGATGGCAGATCTGCCTGCGGCAGTGATGAATCGCCGAAAAGATGCGAGCATCAAAGCTGCGCTGTTCGAGCAATCCGCGCGCGCAAAAGCACTTGGCCTGTTCGGCGCACCGAGTTTTGTGGCGGGGGCAGAGCTGTTTTGGGGAGATGACCGGCTGGATGAGGCGATTCGTTACTCGCTCACGATTTAGAATCGTTCCAAATATTGACTTCTCCGACCCCTGAGCGCATATCAGAAACACCTCAGACGGAGCTGCCTCATGTTCATCCAGACCGAATCCACCCCAAACCCGGCCACATTGAAATTTCTGCCCGGCCAAACGGTGCTTGAGGCTGGAACCGCGGATTTCCCGACAGCCGAGGCTGGTGATAAGTCCCCACTGGCCAAACGAATCTTTGCGGTAAACGGTGTGACCGGTGTGTTTTTTGGAAACGACTTTGTCACTGTGACCAAATCCGACGAAGTTCAGTGGGATCACATCAAACCTGCAATTCTTGGCGCAGTGATGGAGCATTATCAATCCGGCCAGCCTGTCATGGGTGCAGACGCGGCAGCGGCCTCGGGTCATGCCGAACATACCGGAGAAGATGCGGAAATCGTCAATCAGATCAAAGATCTGCTGGACAGCCGCGTGCGCCCGGCCGTGGCACAGGATGGTGGCGACATTACCTTTCATGGCTTTGATCGCGGCGTGGTCTATCTGCACATGCAAGGTGCCTGCGCGGGGTGCCCGTCATCGACCCTGACACTGAAGATGGGTATCGAAAACCTGCTGCGCCACTACATCCCTGAAGTGACCGAGGTTCGACCAGTTGCCGTCTGACCCGACGATCCTGGCATTTGATACATCGGCCGCGCATTGCGCGGCCGCTTTGTTGCGTGGCGGTGTGATCGCAATATCCCGTGTCGAAGACATGGCACGCGGCCAGGCCGAACGGTTGATACCCTTGTTGCAAGAAGTACTGACCGAAGCCGGTTGCGTATGGGCCGATCTGGACGCAATCGGTGTTGGGATTGGGCCCGGCAATTTCACGGGTATACGCATTTCGGTCTCTGCCGCCCGGGGCCTTGCCTTGGGCCTTGGCGTCCCCGCGGTGGGTGTTTCTGGATTCGATGCTCTGATTGAACTGGCAGAAGAGAGCCAACGTCCAGCCATCCCTGCGCCGCGCGAACAGGTGTATGTACAACTTCCCGGAACCGGCCCTTGCCTGTTGCCTTTGGGCGAGGCCGAACAGCATGGGCCTTTGTATGTCTGCCCCGACCCCGCATTGCAGGTACAAGCCGTTGCCAGACTTGCCGCAAGACGATGGCACAGCGTCAGTGCGCCTCCAGCCCCGCTATATGTCAGACCTGCGGACGCGGCCCCGTCCCGAGATGTGCCGCCTGTGTTGCTGGACCAATGACGCCTTACGAGATGGCAGCGACACATGCAGCGGCGTTCACCCAGTCACGCCCATGGACTGCCGATGAGTTCGCCAGCCTTTTGGAGAACCGGTTCACTGAATACGTCGGGGATGACCGTTGCTTTGTCCTGTTTCAGGTGATCGCGGGTGAGGCAGAGTTGCTGACGATTGCGACTCACCCCGCGTTTCAAAGACAAGGGCTCGGGTCACAGGCGATGCACGACTGGCACGACCGGGCAGTCACTTTGCAGGCAAACCGCGCTTTTCTGGACGTCGCTGCCGACAATGTTGCAGCAATCGCTTTGTACTGGCGATGCGGGTATCGCCAGTGCGGTCAGCGCAAGGGTTATTATTCCAGAAAAACAGGCCCAAATATCGATGCTCTCGTGATGGAACGCCGACTGCCCTAACGGCAACCAAAGATTTTTTAGACCATTTGGTCAGAAATCAATTGACCATCACGGTTGCAAACGTCCTTAATTCCCGCCATCACAACACTTATGCTCGCTAAAAGTGGGTAAACGGGGCTAATCTTACCTCGTGCCAACAAAAAAATGGGAGACTTAAATGACCCTGATGAAATCCTTGATGGGTGCTGCCGCTGCTGTCGCTCTGACCGCAGGTGCAACTTTCGCCGAACCGGCGCTGATCTTTGACCTGGGCGGCAAGTTCGACAAATCTTTCAACGAAGCCGCGTATAATGGCGCGCAGCGTTGGGCCGATGAGACCGGCGGCGAGTACCGCGAGATCGAGATCCAGTCGGAAGCACAGCGCGAACAGGCTCTGCGCCGTTTCGCAGAATCAGGTGCCAATCCGATCATCACCATGGGCTTTGGTATGGCCGATCCGTTGTCGGCCGTTGCAGGCGATTATCCCGAAACCAAATTCGTGGCTGTCGACGTGAACTGGCTGGACATCCCCAACATCCGCCAGATCGGCTTTGCCGAGCATGAAGGATCGTACCTGGTTGGCATGATGGCAGCGATGGCATCGAAATCGGGAACCGTTGGCTTTATCGGCGGTATGGACATTCCGCTGATCCGCCACTTTGGTTGCGGATACGCACAAGGCGCCAAAGCCGTGAACCCGGACATCAATGTTGTCGCCAACATGACCGGCACCACCCCTGCGGCATGGAACGACCCGGTAAAAGGTTCGGAACTTACAAAAGCACAGATCAGCCAGGGTGCTGACGTGATCTATGCCGCGGCTGGCGGTACAGGTGTTGGCGTTCTGCAAACGGCAGCCGACGAAGGCATCCTGTCGATCGGCGTGGACAGCAACCAGAACCACCTGCATCCGGGCAAGGTCCTGACGTCGATGCTGAAACGTGTGGACGTCGCGGTGTATGACGCGATGAAAGCAGGTGACGCCGTAGAAACCGGCGTGTTCACCATGGGACTGGCCGAAGAAGGTGTAGGCGTCGCCATGGACGATAACAACAAAGAGCTTGTTTCGGTCCAAATGAACGATGCGGTGGAAGAAGCCCGCAAAGCCATCATCAACGGCGATATCACCGTTGTCAGCTATTACGAGAACGACAGCTGCCCCGCACTGCAGTTCTGATATCGCGCGGGGCGGAAGGAACCCTTCCGCCCCGCCATCCACTCTGCCATCCGTGCCACCTGCCGGATGGGCTTTTCGGCAGTTGAGGGTAAGACATGACCGTCCCCGCCATTGAGCTCAAAGGGATCTCCAAATCCTTTGGGCCGGTTCAGGCCAACAAAGACATCTCAATCAGCGTCGCCCCCGGTACGATCCATGGGATCATCGGTGAAAACGGTGCGGGCAAATCCACGCTGATGAGCATCCTCTACGGCTTTTACAAAGCCGACAAAGGTGAAATTTGGATCAACGGGACAAAGACCGAAATCCCTGACAGCCAGGCGGCTATCGCCTCGGGCATCGGGATGGTGTTTCAGCACTTCAAGCTGGTGGAGAATTTCACTGTTCTGGAAAACATCGTTCTGGGTGCCGAAGATGGCGGCCTTCTGGCTCCGTCTCTGGCCAAGGCCCGCAAAGAACTGAAAGAACTGGAAGAAGAATACGAACTGTTCGTTGACCCCGACAAACGCATTGATGAGATCGGTGTGGGGATGCAGCAGCGTGTCGAAATTTTGAAGGCATTGTATCGCAAGGCCGAGATTCTGATTCTGGATGAACCGACTGGCGTTCTGACCCCGGCAGAGGCTGACCAGCTGTTCCGTATCCTGGATCGTCTGCGAGCCGAAGGGAAAACGATCATCGTGATCACCCACAAGCTGCGCGAAATCATGGAAAACACCGATACCGTTTCGGTCATGCGCCGTGGGCAGATGACGGCTACGGTGAAAACTTCAGACACCAGCCCTGAAGAACTGGCCGAACTGATGGTAGGCCGTAAGGTTTTGCTGCAAGTCGACAAGGTGCCTGCGACGCCGGGCAAACCCATCCTTGAGATCGAAAAGCTGAGCGTTTTTGATTCCGCTGGTGTTGAACGGGTTAAAGGTATCGACCTGACCGTTCGTGCCGGTGAGATCGTTGGCATTGCCGGTGTGGCGGGCAATGGACAGTCGGAGTTGCTAGAAGTTCTGGGCGGGATGCGTCCGGGACAAGGCTCGATCAAGCTGAATGGCGAACCGCTGGCACTAAGCGGTGCCGGATCAGACGGTCAGGCGCGTCGTGCACAGCGCATCGCGCATGTGCCCGAAGACCGTCAGCGCGAAGGCCTGATTATGGATTTCCACGCGTGGGAGAACGTGGCCTTTGGCTATCACCGGGACCCCGCTTATCAGCGTGGCCTGTTCATGGACAATTCCGCGCTGCGCGCTGATACCGAAGCCAAGATCGAGAAATTCGATGTTCGGCCACCGGATCCTTGGCTTGCCGCCAAGAGCTTTTCGGGCGGGAACCAGCAGAAAATCGTCGTTGCCCGCGAAATCGAGCGAAACCCTGACCTGCTGCTGGTCGGCCAGCCGACACGTGGCGTTGATATTGGTGCGATCGAGTTCATTCACAAGCAGATCGTTGCCCTGCGCGACCAAGGCAAGGCGATCTTGCTGGTTTCGGTTGAGTTGGAAGAGATCTTCTCGCTGTCCGACCGGATCGCAGTGATGTTCGACGGGCATATCATGGGCGAACGCCTGCCCAGCGAAACAGATGAAAAAGAACTTGGCCTGCTGATGGCCGGTGTTGCAGGAGAGGCCGCGTAGGATGGAAAAAATGCCTAAATGGGCCGATGTCGTTCTGATCCCGCTGATCAGTCTGTTGCTGGCCGCTTTCCTGTCTGCGCTAGTCATCCTCGCCATCGGAGAAAACCCCGTCGAAGCTGTTAAGCTGATGGTTACAGGCGCGTTGGGGTCAACCTATGGCTGGGGCTATACGCTCTATTACGCGACAAACTTCATGTTTACCGGCCTTGCGGTCGCCGTCGCATTCCACGCCCGCTTGTTCAACATTGGTGGCGAAGGTCAGGCGATGTTGGGCGGTCTTGGGGTGGCCATGGTTTGCCTGTACGTCGACTGGCCGCATTGGAGCATTGCATTGCTTGCGGCCTGCGCGGCATCAATGCTGTTCGGTGCGTTTTGGGCCGCTATCCCAGCCTACCTTCAGGCCAAGCGCGGCAGCCATATCGTGATTACCACGATCATGTTCAATTTCATTGCCGCTGCCTTTCTGAACTACATGTTGGTCAACATCATGCGCCCGCAAGGGTCGCAGGACCCGGCAACCGCGCGATTCCCCGAAACCGTCCATCTGCCAACTTTCCAGTCAATGTTCTCGACCGCAGAAAACGTGGTGTTCCGGGGGGCTCCGGTAAACATTACATTCTTCATCGCGTTGCTGGCCTGTGTCGTCGTCTGGGCGCTGATCTGGCGGACCCGGCTGGGCTATGAAATCCGAGCTTATGGCCACTCTGAAACCGGCGCGGTCTATGCCGGTATCTCACCGGTTCGCATTACTATTGTTGCGATGCTGATCTCGGGTGCGCTGGCAGGTTTGATGGCCATCAATAACGTCATGGGCGAGGCGGAGCGCCTTGTCCTGAACTCGACCGAAGGCGCTGGGTTCATCGGGATTGCCGTGGCCCTTATGGGGCGCTCACATCCTTTCGGCGTATTGCTGGCCGCGCTTTTGTTCGGGTTCCTGTATCAGGGCGGGGCCGAGCTGGCACTGTGGGCATCGATCCCGCGCGAGCTGATCGTGGTCATTCAGGCGCTGGTGATCCTGTTCACCGGTGCGCTGGACAACATGGTACGGATGCCGCTTGAGAAACTGTTCCTTGGTATGCGGAAGAGGGCAGAGTAATGGACTTCTTTGTAACCCTCATCCAGGTTCTGGATTCGACCATCCGCCTATCCACGCCTCTTTTGCTGGCCTGTTTGGCCGGTCTGTATTCGGAACGGGCTGGCATTTTCGACATCGGGCTGGAAGGCAAAATGCTGGTGGCCGCGTTCTTTTCTGCGGCTGTCGCGGCGGTTACGGGTTCAGTCTGGCTGGGCTTGCTGGCTGGCATCGGATCCTCATTGGCGCTGTCAGGGCTGCACGGGTTGGCATCGATAACCTTCCGGGGCAACCAGCTGATTTCGGGTGTTGCAATAAACTTTCTCGCCTCGGGCCTGACAGTGCTTGTCGCCCAAAGCTGGTTCCAACAGGGCGGTCGTACGCCCTCGCTCTTTGGTGGCGGCCGGTTCGAGCCTATCAACTTTCCATTTGCCGATGCGCTTGGAGGGGTTCCGATTGTCGGCCCTATCTATTCCGAACTGCTCTCGGGCCATTCGATCCTTGTTTATGTGGCATTCCTGATGGTTCCAGCAACGTGGTGTGTGCTTTTCCGCACACGGTTCGGCCTGCGCCTGCGGGCTGTGGGTGAAAACCCGGCAGCCGTCGACACGGCAGGTGTATCCGTGGTTGGCCTGCGCTTCGCAGCCGTCGCGATCTGTGGCGTACTTTGTGGTATCGCGGGCGCTTATCTGGCGACGGCTTTGCAGGCGGGGTTCGTCAAGGAAATGACCGCTGGTCGTGGCTTTATTGCGCTGGCCGCCTTGATCTTTGCCAAATGGCGCCCGTGGCACGCCATGTGGGCCTGTTTGCTGTTTGGCCTGCTTCAGGCGGTAGCACTTCGGTTCCAAAACATCGATCTTGGCGGCGTAGTGATTCCGGTCCAGGTGATGGACGCCCTGCCCTATATCCTGACAGTTGTTATTCTGGCCGGTTTTGTCGGCAAGGCCGTGCCACCACGGGCAGGCGGAGAGCCCTACATCAAAGAGCGCTGATAAGGCCAGTTCCGAATGGAGTTTCGGTCCTGTTCGCTGCAAGGCGGCATGCAGAGTTGATTTTGCATGCTGCAACCGTTCTAAGAGGGTATGCACGTATACCTTCCCATAGCCGAAGTTTCTGTCAGCCCATTCCTGCTGTTGGGGATCGGTGGGGTCGTCGGTGTTTTATCTGGTATGTTCGGGGTCGGCGGAGGATTTTTGATCACTCCGCTGCTGTTTTTTATCGGCATTCCCCCGGCGGTTGCCGTTGCGACATCAGCCAATCAGGTTGTCGCTTCTTCCATTTCGGGATTGTTGGCGCATCTCAGGCGCAAGACCGTGGACCTGAAAATGGGAAGCGTTCTGCTGACCGGAGGGTTGTTTGGCGCGGCCCTGGGTATGGTGGTTTTCAATTTTCTCAAGCATCTCGGACAGGTCGATCTGGCTGTACAGATTTGCTATGTCGTGTTTCTGGGGGCCATCGGAACCCTGATGTTCATTGAAAGCCTTGCCGCCATCCGAAAAGCCAGAAAGTCCGGGTATCAACC